>CAVBAM010000001.1:0-30050 GCA_963593315.1 Candidatus Methanomethylophilaceae archaeon
AATCCGTAGGGTCGATCGCAAGATCGACCAGGCCGCCGACGGCATCGGGACAAGGCAATCTCTTCCGGCCGACACACAACCCCGCAGGCATACGCGTTCCCGCAGGCAACAAAAAACGGAGCCCCGAAGGGCTCCGTGCTGTTCATGGTGGTCGGAGGGGGACTTGAACCCTCGGCACGGGGATTTTCAGTCCCCTGCTCTACCAACTGAGCTACCCGACCAGAAACGTTCGTTTCGAACGCGAGTTAGTATAATAAGGAAAGGCCGTGCGCCCGTCAACCCATTTTCTCAAATTTACTGAGTCTTCGTGCAGCCACTGCCGAACAGCAGCTCCTTTTCCTCGCCCGGCAAAGCGGCCCGCGCCTGATCGCGCAGATTGTTCACGCCGATGAAGAACTGGCGCATCATCACGACCGTCAGATACCTGCCCTTCGGCGTCAGCGTCAGCTCCTCGTCATTGTTGGTCTCAAACGCGCCTGCCGCGGTCATGAACGACATCTCGACCGGCAAGCCCTTCTCCACCGAGCAACCGAAATCGGCTTTGAACTGGCGCTTGTCCAGGCGCAGACCGAACAGCTGCATCATGAAGCGGTAACGCATGCGATCGCGCTTCGAGAACGTGGTCTTACCCATGATGGACATGCGGCCCGCCTCGACGGCCGCGTTGTAATCCTTCACGCTGAAGGTGTTCACGTACAAATTGCTGCCGAGATATGTGATGCCGCCGGACCCGATGGCCGGATACTCCTCGTAATCGACCACGTACTCGTCGATCATGGCATCCTCGCCGGAAGCCGACGTGTTGCGCTTGTTGAACGTCCACGCGCTGCCGTGCTCGAACAGGTGGAAGGGACCCCCCGTCAGCAATTCGCAGATGATCTCGTAATACTTCTGCTCGCGCGCATAATCGACGGCGCCGACGGTGCGCGCCAAGCTGCGCTCGACCGACGGCGAGGCCATCAGCGGGTAGAACGTCGTCTGCGTGCACCCGCTTTCAATGACGCGCTCAATGTCGTTGATCAGGATATCCTCGGTCTGCGCCGGGAAGTTGAAGATCATATCGGCGTTCATGGACACGAAATACGGGCTGGCGTCCTGAATGCGCGCGATGATCTCGTCACCGCTGCCGTACTTGTCATAGCGGTCCATCTGCTTGAGCAGGCTATCGTCGAAGCTCTGCACGCCCACGCTCAGACGCTGCACGCGCCCCTGCAGCTTGTCCAGATAGCTGGGGATCAGGTGGTTCGGGTTCGTTTCGCTGGAAACTTCCTTGATGCTGAACAGTTCGCGCGCCTGGTCGATGGTGTCGCACAGCTCGTCGATCATGATGGTGGGCGTGCCGCCGCCGATATAGACGCTGTCGAAGTCGTAGCCCAAATCCTTCAGCATGCGCATTTCCTTGCGCATGTTCTCGAAGTACGGGCGGGCGCGGTCTTCCGCGAACGGAAAACGGTTGAAGCTGCAGTACGGGCACAGGCGCTCGCAGAACGGCACGTGCATGTACAGCATGTAGCGCTTGCTCGGGTCGGGAGCCGGCATCATCGTCTCGTCGGTAGGTTTCAGCTTCAAATATTGGTTCGTACATTCGCGAACCACGGTCGACAACATGCGCTCTGACAGCATTCGGTGACCCCTTCTCTCTCGACGGCAGGCTGCGAAGCAAGCCCGCACCCACCTTCCATATGCTGCAGGCCGGAAACTCATCGTTCCGGCCTGCAAATCACTTACTTGTTCTAATCAAACACGCTCAGGAATGCTACGCCCAAGCCCCGCGACCGGCAGCGGCCTTCGCGCCGATGTCGCCGCGCAGCTGCTTGCCCTCGAAGTTGATGACGTCGCAGGCGTCGTAGGCCCGCTCGCGCGCCTCGTCGAAGGTCTTGCCCAGGGCGACCACGTTCAGCACGCGCCCGCCGGCGGTCACCAGCTCGCCGTCGGCATTGCGGGCGGTGCCGGCATGGAACACGGTCACGCCGTCCATCTCCTCCGCCTCGTCGACGCCGAGAATGACCTTGCCCTTCTCGTAGGAGCCCGGATACCCGGCGCTTGCGAGAACCACGCACACGGCCCACTTGTCGTCCCAGGCCAGGTCGATGTCGCCCGGACGCCCTTCGGCAACCGCGCTCATAACCTCCACCAAATCGCTCTTCAGGCGGGGAAGCACCACCTGGGTTTCCGGATCGCCGAAGCGGGCATTGAACTCCAGAACCTTCGGGCCTTCCGGCGTCAGCATGAAGCCGCCGTACAGCACACCGCGATAGTCCTGCGCAAAGGGCTCGCGCGCCGTTGCGGCCGCGGCGGTCTGCATAACCTGCTGCATGGCCTTAAGCTCGTCGTCGGTAACGATCGGCACCGGCGAATACACGCCCATGCCACCGGTGTTCGGACCGCGGTCGCCGTCGAAGGCGCGCTTGTGGTCCTGGGCGGTTGCCATGCAATGGGCGACACCGCCGGAAACGAACGCCAGAAGCGAGCACTCGGGACCGGTCAGGCACTCCTCGATAAGCACCTTCGAGCCAGCGTCGCCGAACGCGCCGTCGAAGCAGCTCCGGACGGCTTCGTTGGCTTCCTCGACGGTTTCGGCAACGACAACGCCCTTGCCCGCGGCCAGGCCGTCGGCCTTCACCACGACGGGCGCACCCAGCTCGGCAACGTAGGAAAGCGCCGGCTCAAGCTCGGTGAAGCTGCCATAGCGGGCGGTCGGGATGCCGTTGGCATCCATGAACTGCTTGCTGTAGGTCTTGCTCCCCTCAAGCTGCGCACCGGCCGCATCGGGGCCGAAGACGGCGACGCCGGCCGCGCGCAGCACGTCGGCCACGCCCACGACGAGCGGAGCCTCGGGACCGATGACCACCAAATCGATGGCGCGCTCGCGGCAGAAGGAGAGCACCGCCTCCCCGTCGGTCGCGTCCAGGCCGGAAACGTTTTCGGCAACGGATGCCGTGCCGCCGTTACCGGGGGCAACATAGAGCGCGTCCGTCTTCGGGGATTTCGCCAACGCCCATGCGATGGCATGCTCGCGGCCGCCGCCGCCCAAAACCAGGATGTTCACAGGTTGAACCCTTTCCACGAAGTCGGCCTATTCCCAACCGCGCATGATCGTCTGATCGCGATCGGGGCCGACCGCCACGATGGAGATCGGCACGCCCACGGTGCGCTCCAGGTATTCCACATACTTCTGCGCATTCTCGGGAAGCTCGTCGAAGCTGCGGCATGCGGTGATGTCCTCGCCCTTCCAGCCGGGAAGTTCCTCGTAGATGGGCGTGGCGTGGAACAGCACGCTTTGCTGCATCGGGAAGTAGTCGTAGCGCTTGCCGCGGCACTCGTAGGCCACGCACACCTTGATGGTGTCGAAGGCTGAAAGCACGTCGAGCTTGGTCAGCGCGATGTCGGTCAGGCCGTTCACGTCGGCGGCGTAACGCGCGATGACCGCGTCGAACCAGCCGCAGCGGCGCTTGCGGCCCGTGGTCACGCCGTATTCGTGGCCCACCTGGCACAGCGTCTCGCCGTCTTCGGCATCCTGGCCCGTGCCGCCGTCTTCAGCGTAGGTGAGCTCCGTGGGGAACGGGCCGCCGCCGACGCGGGTGATGTAGGCCTTCTGGATGCCCAGCACGCGGTCGATTTTGACCGGACCGACGCCCGAGCCCGTGGCCGCGCCGCCGGCGCAGCAGGAAGAGGACGTAACGTAGGGATAGGTGCCGTGGTCGATGTCGAGCAGGGTGCCCTGCGCGCCTTCGAACAGGATGGACTTGCCCTCGCGCACGGCATTGTTCAGCATGTGGGCGGTTTCGGCCATGTAGGGCTTCAGAATGCGCGCGTAAGGCAGGTACTCCTCGCAAATCTCCTCGACCGTGTAGGTATGCAGGCCGTAGATCTTCTCGAGGATCGGGTTTTTCTGGGAAAGCGCCGTCTCGACCTTCAGGCGGAAAATCTTCTCGTCCATGAGGTCCTGGATGCGGATGCCCTTGCGGGCAACCTTGTCCTGATAGCACGGGCCGATGCCGCGCTTGGTGGTGCCGATCTTATGCTCGCCAAGACTCTTCTCGTCCGCGCCGTCAAGATCCTTGTGGTACGGCATGATCACGTGCGCGTCGCAGCTGATCTTGAGGTTCTTGCAGGAGACGCCCTCGGCCTCGAGCATGGCCATTTCCTTGACCAGCACGCCGGGGTCGACCACGACGCCGTTGCCGATAACGGGAATGGCGTTCTCGTACATGACGCCGGACGGCATCAGATGCAAAGCGAGCTTCTTGTCCCCGTGGATAACGGTATGGCCCGCGTTGTTGCCGCCTTGGTAGCGAACAACGTAGTCGAATTTGCTCGCAATCAGGTCGGTTATCTTGCCTTTACCCTCGTCGCCCCATTGGGCGCCAACTAAAACGGTGCTCGGCATGTGTGCGCATCCTTTCGATTTCCGTATCGCAACCCAGACAGTATATTACAGACGCACCACGTTGAGCTGCGCATCGGCGCAGCGCATGGTTTCAACGATTTCTTCATGGCAGGTCATCACGATAACCTGTCGGCTTCGCGCAAGCTCGGCGAGGGCGCGGGCGGCGCCGGCGCGGCGACGGGAGTCGAAGTTCACCAGGATGTCGTCGGCAAGGATGGGAACCGACCTGCCGACATTGTCCGCGGTGATGAGCAGCGCAATGCGCAAGGAAAGGTAGAGTTGCTGGCACGTGCCCAACGACAGATGCACGGGTTCGCGGGTGCTTCGCAGCGCATCGGTCACCTGCAGGCGCCCCTCGCTGGACATGGAAACCTTCACCCAGGCGCCCTCGGTCATCATCGACAGAAGCTCGCTGGCCTTGCGATACACCTCCGGCTGGCTTTTGCTCTCCCAGGCGGCGATGGACGTTTCCAGGATGCGACGGGCCAGTAAAAGCTCGGCAAGGCGCATCGCAGAGTCGGCACGGCGCGTCTGAAGCTCCTGGTAGCGCAGCTTCAGCTCGTCGAAGGAGCGCTCAAAACGGGCGGTATCGAGTTTTTGCTGAAGCTCGCCGAAACGCTGGCTTAAGCGCTCGCTTTGCTCCAACAGCTCGTCCCGTTGGCGAACGCGCTGGTCAAGCAGGGCGCTCACCGCCTCCGGGCCCTCGCCGGCCGTCGAAGTCATCCCCACGAGCTCGTCGCGGCGGGCCTTCTTCGCCGCAAGCTTCTGCTCCAAGGAAGTGCGCCCGGACACGATAGCCTGGCGGCGCTGCTGGTACAGGGCCGTCTCGGTGCGCATGTCCTTCGCCTCGTCAAGCAGCAGGCGCGCGCGACGCAGGGACGATCCAGCCGCCGAAAGGCCCATCGCCGCAAGCTCGTCGGCTATTTGAGCGGAGAAATCCTCTCGCGCGGCAACGCAGGCCTCAAGCTTCTTGCTATCTTGCAGCATCACCCAATGGGCGTCGCGCAGGCGCGCCTCGTGCACCCCGGTGGGCTTGTTCGGACGGAACAGCAGCACCAGCGCCGCGAACGCCAAAATAACGGCGACGGCCACCAAGCCGAAGCCTAAGGCCGTGAACGACAAACTGGCAATGTCGCGGCCATGCATGAACAGGGGAATTCCGATTATCATGAACGCCACAGGCAGCGCCACGGACAAGGCAACCTGCACACGCTGCTGGCGCTTGGCGCGCAAGCTCTCCGCCTCAGCGTCCCCCGCCTCCTCAAGCGCTTCGTACGCGGCCTTCGAGCTGGCGAAATTCTCGTTCGCCAAATCGACGGCATGGGTGAGCTTCGCCTCCTGCACGGCGAGCGCCTCGATACGGTCGCGCATGCCGCTCTCCTCGGTCGCGCTTATGCCCGACAGATCGGCGGCGTGCTCGCGCAGCGCCGCGCGATGCTTGCGCCGCTCCCTTTCCTCATCCTCGCGGAAATCCGTGATCTGCTCTTCGAGCGAGGCGATCTCTTTGCGAATCCCGCCCAGTTCATCGGCTGCCGAAGACAGGCGCTCCACCTCACGGTTTAGACGGCCGATGCGCTCGGACAGTTCGCGACGCTGCGACGAGAGCTCCAAAAGCTCCTGGTTTTCCAGCTTCAGGCGCTCCGTCTCGTCGGCCGCGGTCGATATGCGCTCGCGCAACTCGTCGCAGGCCGCGTCGATGTTCACCAGGGAATTCTGCGCTGAAGCGGCGCGCGAGGTGAACGACGCGATGTCGTCCTGCACCTTCGCAAGCGCGTGCGCCGGAGACGCCCCGGTGCCCGAACCCGCCGTCAGCAGTTTCGCCGTCACGTCGGTCGTATTGCGCAGCTGACGCAGCTCGTCGCTGTCGAGCGAGAACATGGTGCGAAACGTTTCCTTGTCCAAATCCTCGATCAGCTCCGCGTCGCCGCGCAGGCCGTCGGCGTTACGAGCGCGGGAAAGCTCCGCGGTGCGCCCGGCACCGTCGAGGGCTCCTTCCTGCGCAAAAAACAGCGACCCCGCCCGCTCGGCGTTAGACGGCCTGTAAGTATTACGCGACGCGCGCGCGTCCTCCCAACCGAACAGCACACCGCCGACGAATTTCGACAGCGTGGTCTTTCCAGCCTCGTTCGGGCCGAACACCACGTTCAAATGCGGGGAGAACGGGCCGATCGCGCGATTCGAGAACGCCCCGAACGCATCCATCTTGATATGTTCCAGGTACATGCGGCTCATCGGGTATCCCCTTGGGAAAGCAGGTCGAGCACCAAATCCTCAGCACGCGCCGACAGCTCTTCCACCCGCGCCGCGCACGACGACGGCAGCTGCAAATTGCGCTTGAGGAACTCGTCCTGCAAAAACGCCTTAGAATCGTCCGAACGGGAAAGCAAATCGGAAGACACCTGCAGCATCACCGCCGGGAACAAGCCCTCTTCACGCAGCGCATCCTTGTCACGTGGCGTCGTCGTCTCGTCGACGATCAGGTCGCAGAAAAACGCCGAATACGAATCGTTCACGTGTTTACGCATGTCTTCGCGCACATCAGGGCGCTGCAGCACCTCATGCAGATGCGTCGAGCCAACA
Organism: Candidatus Methanomethylophilaceae archaeon; assembly: GCA_963593315.1. Taxonomy (GTDB): domain Bacteria; phylum Actinomycetota; class Coriobacteriia; order Coriobacteriales; family Eggerthellaceae; genus Senegalimassilia. The sequence goes on from CAVBAM010000001.1 coordinate 6,971, forward strand.
AGGCGGATGCGCGAGACCATTTCCTCGCAGTGGGCCTTGCCGTTGGCGCGGAACAGCTCGCGCATGATGCGGTCGGCAACGTCGGGAAGCGCCTCGCACACCGAAACGTCCACCGGCAGCTGCTGCCAAACGACGCTCGCCGTCGGAATGAAAGTGACCTCAGGGGGCTTGCCCTCGGTCAAGGTGACGTGGTTGATGCCGCGCGGGCCGGTTTCCTTGATATCGCGCCCCTGGATGCAGCCGGAAAACACGATGCGCTGGTTTTCGCGCGACGGATAGGCGTACGGCATATGGATATGCCCGCAAGCCCAGTAATCCATCCCCGCCGCCATCAACACCGAAGGCTTCACCGGGGCTTTAATGGGGTCGAGGTTCAACCCGGTATGCAGCATTCCCACGGCAAACGGCGCACCTCCTGCCTGCGGAAAGTCCTCCCTCAAGGCATCGATGCCGGCCTTGCGCGTGATGCCCGCCGCAATGCATTCGTCCATCGGCCAGGTTTGGTTGTAGTAGCTGCGCCCGCCGATGATGCACAGTGGCTCGCCTTCGCGCTCGAACAGGTGAAACTCCGGCTGCGTTGCAGAAAGCATATGGGCGTTTTCCGGCAGCAGGAACAACCCTTGCTTCCATGAGGTGATGGGGTCGTGGTTCCCGGCGACCAGATACACCGGTATGCCCGCCTCGCCCAAACGCTTCATTCCCTTGAAGAACCGCAGATAGTCGCCGTACGAGGAACGCGTAGCATCGAAAACGTCGCCCGCAATGACGACGAAATCAACCTCACGGGTAAGCGCCGCGTCTATCACGCGCTCGAACGCCTCATGAATCGCCGACATCAAGCGCGCAGACCACGTCTCCGAAACCTGCGCAAGGCCGCGAAACGGCGCACCGAGGTGCAAGTCGGCGGCATGAATGAATGTCAGGCTCTTTGGCATATCCCGAGTGTACCCCCGTGCGTGCGGCGCGAAACGTTAAATATAGTCGGGCACGCGCGAATCGTCGACGAAATCCATGAAGCGCGTGTACTCCGCATTGAACGCCAGCGTGATATCGCGCGTCGGACCGTTGCGGTGCTTGGCGACGATCAGCTCGGCAGTGCCCATATCCGGACGGTCGTCGCTTTCAGCCTCCATCTCGTCCATGCTTCGGTCGATGAACATGACGATGTCGGCGTCTTGCTCGATTGCGCCCGATTCGCGCAGGTCGGAAAGCATCGGGCGTTTCTTGCCGCGCATCTCGACGGCGCGCGAGAGCTGCGAGAGCGCAATGACCGGCATGTCCATTTCCTTCGCGAGCACCTTCAAACCGCGCGAGATCTCGGCCACCTCGACGGCTCGGTTGCCGTCGCGACGGGCTTGAGGCGGCTGCATCAGCTGCAGATAGTCGACGATGATGAGGCCCTTCTCGGCATCGCGCAGCTCGCGGCGGGCTTTCGCGCGCAACTCGAGGATGGAAAGCGCGGGCGTGTCGTCGAACTGGATTTTCAGGTTGGAAAGCGTGCTCGAGGCTTCGATGATGGCAGCCCAGTCGGCCTCTTGGACCTGGCCGGCACGCAGTTTCGACAGGCTCACGCGCGCCTCGGAAGCCAACACGCGCTGCACCAGCTGCGATGCAGACATTTCCAACGAGAGGAACGCCACGTCGGCACCAAGCTTCGCCGCAGAGGTAGCCAGATTCAACGCGAACGCGGTCTTGCCGACGCCGGGGCGCGCCGCAAGGATGACCAGATCGCCACCGCGGAAACCGTGGAAGAGGTTGTCCACGTCCTTGAATCCCGACGCCACGCCGGAAATCTTGTTTTCCTGCATGGCCATTTCCTGCAGCTCTTCGAAAGCGTCGACGAGCAGTGTATCGATGCCCACGAACGCCGAAGACACGCGCTTTTCGGTGACGCGAAACAGCGTCTTCTCCGCCTGTTCGACGACGACGCCCAAATCATCGGGGGCGTCGTAGGCGAGTGCCTTGATTTCCCCGGAAGCACGGATGAGGTCGCGCAGGATAGCGGTGCGCTTGACGATTTCGACATGGTTTTGCCAATTCGTCAGCGCGAAGGTGTTGTCGGCGAGCTCGGTCAGGTACGGCAAGCCGCCGACCGCCTCAAGCTGCCCCTGGGCCCTTAAGTTGTCGGCAAGGGAAATGTGGTCAATGGGGATATGCCGCACGTATAAATCGAGCATCGACTCGAAAATGCGCTGGTGAGCGGCACGATAGAAATTATCCGGCACCAGCTTCGCCGCAACGTCCTCGATGGCGTCCTGATTGAGCATGCAGGCGGCGAGGACCGATTTTTCCGCTTCGATGTTCTGCGGCTCCATCTTGCGAGCGTCATCGGCCACGGGGACGGCCGGGGCGAAATCAGGATTGTAGGGAACGTTCACGGGCATGGCAGATCCTTTCTCGGTGCCGACCATCATACCGCACGGCCGGGACCTGACGGCAGGCCCCGAGCGCTCTTTCCATATGCCCCAAGCGCAAAAAATCCCCCGCAACGAGAACTCGATGCGGGGGATTTCGAAAAGCGCCTAAGGGGCGAATGCTATTCAGCAGCCTCTTCGGTCTCGGCAGCGACCTCAGCCTCGGCAGCGGCCTCTGCGGCCTCTTCCTCAGCTTCGGCGGCAACCTCGTCAACACCGACCAGCAGCTTGACCGTGGCCTTGATCTCGCGGTAGATGGAGATCTCGACCTCGTGCTCGCCGGCGGTCTTGATGGCGTGGCCAACCTCGATGCGACGACGATCGACCTCGGCACCAAGGGTCTCCTTGATGGCGTCGGCGATCTGAGCGGCGGTCACGGAGCCGAACAGCTGGCCCTCTTCGCCGACCTTCGCGTCGATCTTCACGGTGGCGCCGTCAAGCGCAGCCTTCAGCTTGTCGGCGTCGGCCAGACGCGTAGCCTCGCGCTTGGCGATGTTCTTCTTGCGCATCTCGAGCTGCTTCAGGTTGCCCTTCGTAGCCAGGATGGCGATGCCCTGCGGCATCAGGTAATTGTTGGCAAAACCGGGGGCCACGTCCACGACGTCGCCTTCGCCGCCCTTGCCCTTCAGCTCTTGGAGCAGGATGACTTTCATGGTTCCTCCTTGCGCCTAGCGGTTGCGGCGGTCGCCGCGGCCGCTGATGGCAGGAACCGCGTACGGCATCAAAGCCATCTCGCGAGCGCGCTTCACGGCGTTCGCGATGTCACGCTGGTGCTGGGTGCAGGCACCCGTCACGCGGCGGGGCTTGATCTTCCCGCGGTCGGTAACATACTTGCGCAGCATCTGGGTATCTTTGTAGTCGATGTACTCCGCGTTCTCTTTGCAGAACTGGCAGTACTTGCGACGAGGCTGCTTCGCGTAATCGGACATTTCCTAAACCTCTTTCGCTTAAAACGGGATGTCTTCGTCATAAACCGAAGCAGAGGCGTCAATCACAGGAGCCGCAGGGGCAGCCATGGCCGGAGCCGGGGCGTATCCTGCGTTCATGCCGCCAGCATACTGCTGACCGGCATTGCCGTTGCGACTGGACATGAACTCCAACTCGTCAACGATAACCTCAAGCTTGCTGCGGCGAGCGCCGTTGGACTCCCAAGAGCTGTAACGCAGCTTACCCTCGATGGACACCTTGGTGCCCTTGGTCAGGTACTGGTGCAGCTTTTCGCCTCGGGTGCCGAACATGGTGCAGTCGACGAAGTTCGGATAATCCTCCCACTCGCCGGTCTGCGGGTTCTTGCGGCGATCGTTGACCGCCACGCCGAAGCTTAAAATCCCCATTCCGCTTTGCGTGGAACGAAGCTCGGAATCACGCGTAAGGTTTCCGCTGATCATGACTCGGTTGATGCTCATGTAACCCACCTCTTCTCATGCTGGGGCGTCATGCCCCCTGTCGTATCCTTAATCGCGGTCGGTGCGCTTCACGATCATGTGGCGAACAACGACATCAGAGATGCGCAGCACGCGATCGAGTTCTGCAACCTCGGCGGGATCGGCATGGAAATCGATGAGGGTGTACACACCATCGGTCAGACCATTGATCTCGTAAGCGAGTTTACGCTTGCCCCATTCGTCAATGTTGTCGACGGTACCCTGACCAGCAGTGATGGTGTTCTGGATACGAGTCATCGCGTTTGCGCGTGCCTCTTCGCCGGTAGACGGAGCAACAAAGAACAGCAGTTCATAAGCCTTCATCAGCTCACCTCCTTTGGACTTTTACGGCCCCGGGCTGGTGAAGGCATACACCGGGGCAGGAAATAGCCCTGATATATTAGCAGCGCCGACCAACTCACGCCAGACCCTACCGCCTTCTTGCTTTCATCTGCATCTTTTCGACACATGCATTGGAATTGATGGACGCAGGCGCCATATCAATCGCAAGCTCCCAACCGCACTGACCATGGTAAGCCCGCGCGCTTACGTAGCGTTTGCGCGATGCTTGCGGCAAACCCGCTCAAAGCCGACGGACGGCTCGAAGATAACCTGCCCCATCGCTATCCTGGTTCTGGCACTTTCCCTACAAACGCAAAGGGCCCATGCGAACGGCTTCGCATGGGCCCGAATACAAAATAACGAGACGATCTACTCCTCGGGGACATCATCCGCGAGATACTTCTCGTCGATTTCGTCCTCGGCGTACGACCCCGGTTCACGCAGGGCAATCATGAAGTTCGGGGCGGGACCGATATAGGCAGGCTCGTCCTCGAACTTCACTGCGCCGTTTTCATCAACGGAATATAGGAAACCGACCGCAAACCCCGTATCAGCACCTGGAACGCCACCTTCCGCGATGAGCGCATCGGTCGTGCCGTCGTCAACTTCGACATAACCGTCGTAGCACAGAGCATACGCCTGCGCGCCCTGCGCATGTTGCACGGTATGACGGGCGGCATTGAAGCAATCCTCGACGCTTTCGCCGGGATGGTTTTCGATGAACAGGTTCTCTTTTACCACCAGCGAGGTAAAAGGAACGACCTCTTGCGCCTGGCTGAGCTTCTCCTTTGCCTCGCCGAGCGAATACAGCAGCACCTTTTCCAGCACTTCGGGGATTTCGGGAACCTCGGAAGTGGAGTCTTCGACAACGCGATCAGCCATCGCAGTCCTTTCAATCGTTGTAACGGCAGGAAGCCACGCCCTGCCATGGTTTCACCATGATCAGTGTAGCGTGGCTTCCCGTTGTGCACCACAGAAGGTGCGCGAATTGCAGGATTTCGAAAGATTAGTGACGATGATGCTTGTGGTGGTGCTTGCGCCTTACCTTGTAACCCTTCTTCTTGCCGCTGATGCCCTTATCCTTCATCGCAACGATGATCTTCTCGGAAATGGAGGCAAGCTGAGCCTGCTCTTCGTCTGTGAGGCAGGACAGGATATCCTCGGCGGTGCGGTCGTTGGCGCTCTCGCGCTTTTCAGCTACCTCTCGACCGAGATCGGTGAGCTTCACGGCGTACGTGCGGGGCTCGTCAACGTTTTCAATGGTGACGTATTCGTTTCTCTGAGCCTTTTTGACGACGTCCTTCAGGTTGCTCCGGTTCATCCCGAGAATCTTCGTAAGCTCGCGCTGCTTCGCGCCGTCATTGTTGAGCAGGGCGACGAGCAAGGCACCCTGACCGCGCTTGTAGCTCTTCGGACCGTTCTTCCGGAACGCCAAACGGACGAGTTTGTTTGCCTTCTTGAATTGCGCAAGCGTTTTCATTGCCTCATTCATAATCGGGCCTTTCTACTTGGAGGTATCCTCAGTATACGAGCCGAAGCAATGATGGTTTCACGTGCAACACTCTATTCATATTTAATTCGCGGATTACTATTCTCGCAGGTTATATTACGTTTCAGTATTATTCATGGTTAAATATATCTGACGTTTTCGGTGGCATAAAACCCAAAGTGGGATGAAGTCTATCGGTTGAAATCCTCTGTTATGGCCCTTGAAATGAAAAACGCCCGGATGTCCGGGCGTTACCTGTAAAGCTGGCGGAGGAGGAGGGATTCGAACCCTCGTCACCCGGGTTACGGGTGAAACGGTTTTCGAGACCGCCGCATTCAACCACTCTGCCACCCCTCCGCAGGGATGTGATCGACCGGTTTTCGAAAGTCGATCATAAAAGCAAGCGGCAACCTATACGGTCGCCGCTGAAAGTGTCTGGCGGAGAGATGGGGATTTGAACCCCAGATACGCTTGTGACGTATACACGATTTCCAATCGTGCTCCTTCGGCCAGCTCGGACATCTCTCCGCGTGCTCGAATGCTGCTTTTGCTTGCTTGCGCAAACGTGTCATGCAGCGAGTAGGTATTGTACCGTATTTAATAGGAACTCACAAGGGAAAAATATTCGTTGTTTTCACCATTTCTCACAACCTGCAACGGAACCCCGAACAACTCGCTCATCACCTTGCCGCAAAGCAGCTTCTCTTTCGGCCCATCGGCATACAGTCGACCGTCCTTGATGAGCACCAAGCGATTGATTTCCGGCATGATGTCTTCAGGATAGTGCGTGATGAGGATGACGCCCTTGCCCGCCTGGGCCAGGCGCCTCATGCTCGAACGCACGTAGTACATGCCCTGTGGATCGAGCCCCGTGCACGGCTCGTCGAGCAGAAGCGTGCTCGGGTTATGCACCAGTGCACGAGCAATCAGCACACGGCGTTTCTGCCCGCTCGAGAGCGTCGTGACGTCGCGATCGGCCAGGGACGCGATGCCGAGCATCTCTAAAGCTTCAAGAGCCCGCTTACGCGAGTCGTCGGTCGAGCGCAGGTTCATATTGGTTGGCAGGCCGACCGTACCGAACAAGCCGCCCTCGACGATCTCTGCCGCAGGCAGATGGACCGCAATTTGCGACTGCATCGAGGCCGACACGATGCCGATCTCACGCTTCACCTGATCGAGCGTCGCCCGCGGGTTCCCGAGGAACCTCACCGGCGGCTCATCCCGATACAAGGGCAATACCTCGCGCGTAATCATGTTCACGAACGTCGATTTACCTGCACCGTTCGGACCCACGATGGCGATGTTCTCGCCACAAGCCAACGCAAAGTCATCGACATGCAGTATCGTCTTTCCCGAACGAACGACCTGGGCGTCATGCAACTGGAACAAACAGGGGCTCTGCTCGATTTCGTTCATGTTCTCTCCTTCTCCATCCTGCTCCATAAAAGAAGGGAACCCGTCGCCGGGTTCCCTTCTCGTGATGTCTTTCCTCGTTTCCTAGTTGGAAGAAGAAGTGGTGCTCGAAGAGCTCGACTCGGAAGAGGAGCTGCTGGACCCCTCCGAAGTCGTCGTCCCGGAGCTTGTGCTCGAAGAGTCGGTCGTGGTCGAGGTGTCGCTGCTCTCCGACGAATCGGTGTTGTACTTCGACATATCGACTGCATAGGGAAGACCCTCGGGCATGTCGTTGATCTGCAGGTCGGCGTTGTTCTTCTGTTCCTGCAGCCAGTTCTGATAGTTAGTCGTCTGGGAGGAGGACTGCAGCGACGCTTTGATGGTTTCCTGCCATTCGCTGGGAATTTGGTCGATGCTAGTGACCTTCACCGTCTCGGTGCCGTCGTCGGCCTTCTCTTTCGGAGCGCTGAACACGTCGGTGCACTTGATGATGTGGATGCCGTAGGTGCTGGTTACAAGGCCGCTAACCTGGCCCTTCTCAAGGCCCGACAGGGCATCGGTGTACTCGGTCACGAACGAGCTGGTCTTATCCCAACCCACATCGCCGCCATCTTCCTTGGAACCGCTGTCCTGAGAGTACTGCTTGGCAGCCTCGGCGAAATCGAGCTCGCCGGAATTGATCTTGTCGAGCACCTCCTGAGCGGTTGCCTCGTCATCGGCGTTGAACAGGATGTGGGACGAGCGCTTCGCCCCGTCGTAGGCGCTTGCATACATCTGAGCGTACTGCAGCATGTCGTCCTGGCTCGGCTCCTCGTCGGAGGTGAAGGTGTTGTACAGGGCCTTCGCCTTCAGCTGCAGCTCAATCTCGGAACGGTACTCGTCCTCGGTCATGCCGGCCTGCTCGAGCGCAGACTGCCACTTCTCGTCGCTGTCGTAGTTGGACTTCATCTTCTCGACGTAGCTGTCGACCTCGGAGCTGTCGACGGTGATGCCGCGCTCCTCGGCGCCGGACTTGATCAGCTCGCGCGTAACGTACGTGTTGATGATCTGCTCGCGCACGGCCGAGGGATCAGTCCCCATCTGAGCAAGGTAGTTGCCCCAGGAATCCTCGTCGGTGAGGCCCTGCTGCTGACGAACGCTTTCAATGTAGTCGGTGATGGTGTTCTCGTAGATGTTCGTACCATTGATGGTTGCGGCTACGGGATTGTCCGATTGCTGGTTGTTACCCGAGCAACCCGCGATGCCGGCGATGCAGGCAGCGGAGAGGCCCAGGGTGCATACCACTTTGACGAGACGTGAAGCTTTCATAAAACCCTTCCTCAAATAGGGATCCGCGCGAAAGATTGCGCAGCGGAAGAAATAAATCAAGCGGGTGCATTTTCCCACATACGCCAAACCATCCTTGCTCACGCACAATATGCCCACGTACGCTTCACAGCGCCCTTCATCTCGCTGAATAATGGCGCCAAGACAAACGAAGCCGCCCATCTGGATAGACAGGCGGCTTCGTACACTAGATACCCTTCTGCGGGCAACCTTTCGCGCGTGGCGCGGCAAGCTATTTCTTGTTTGCCTTCTTGCGCTCGATCGTGGAGAGGATGCGCTTGCGCAGGCGGATTGACTCCGGCGTGATTTCGACCAGCTCGTCGTCCTCGATATACTCGAGCGCCTCTTCGAGCGTGAACGTGATGGGCGGCGTCAACTGGATGGCCTTGTCGGCAGTAGAGGAGCGCTGGTTGCCGAGGTTCTTCGTCTTGGAGACGTTGACGACCATGTCGCCTTCCTTCGCCGACTCGCCGACGATCATGCCCTCGTAGCACTCGTCGCCGGGCTTGACGAACAGGCGGCCGCGCTGCTGGAGCGTGTCGAGCGCGTAGGCGACGGCCTTATCGGTCGCCATCGCGATCATGCAGCCGTTCTTGCGGCCCTCCATCTCACCGGAATACGGGCCGTATTCACGGAAGTGATGGAACAGAACCGCCTCGCCGTGGGTGGCGTTGAGGATGCGGGTCTTCAGGCCCATGGTCCCGCGCGAGGGGATGGCGAACACGAGGTGCGTCATGTTCTCGTCGGAAGCCATGTCCTCCATGATGCCGCCGGCAGTTCCCATGACCTCGATGGCCTTGCCGGAGTAGTCGTTGGGAACGTCGACCGTCGCTTCCTCGATAGGCTCGAGCTTGTTGCCGGCCTCGTCGGTCTTGTAGACGACCTGCGGGCGGCCAACCTGGAATTCGAAGCCCTCGCGGCGCATGGTTTCCATAAGGACGGAAAGATGCAGAACGCCACGGCCGGCAACCTTCACGCCGGATTTGTCCTCGGTCTCGTCGATGCGCATGGAGATGTTGCTCTCCTTCTCGCGCATAAGGCGCTCTTTGAGCTGGCGAGCGCCGACAATGTCGCCCTCGCGCCCGACGATCGGGCTGGTGGAAGCCTCGAACACGACGGACATCGTGGGCTCCTCGACCTTGATGGCCTTCATCTCGACCGGATTCTCCGGGTCGGTGATCACGTCTCCGATGTCTGCGTCCTCCACACCGATAACCGCGACGATATCGCCGGCGTGCGCCTCGGGAACCTCGGTCTTGCCCAGGTTTTCGAACGTGTACACCTTGCGGATCTGCGCATTGTAGGAAGTGCCGTCCGCCTTGTTGACGACGACCTGCTCCTTTTCATGCATGGTGCCGCTGTAGAGGCGCCCAACGCCGATACGGCCCTCGTAGCTGCTATGGTCGACCGTGCACACCTGCAGGGCAACCGGGCCGTCAACATCGACGTCGGGGCAGGGAATTTCCTTCAGGATGGTGTCAAGCAGCGGAACCATGTCCATGTTGTCGTCATCGTATTCGTAGCGAGCGTATCCGTTAACGGCCGAGGCGTATACCACGGGGAAGTCGAGCTGCTCGTCGGAAGCGCCGAGCTCGACCATAAGGTCGAAAACCTTGTCAACGGCGGCATCCGGGTCGGCATTGGGGCGGTCGATCTTGTTCACCACGACGACGATGCGAAGCCCCTGCTCAAGGGCATGGGAAAGCACGAAGCGGGTCTGAGGCTTGGGCCCCTCGTACGCATCGACGATCAAAAGTGCACCGTCGGCCATGTTCAGCACGCGCTCCACCTCGCCGCCGAAGTCGGCGTGGCCCGGGGTGTCGATGACGTTGATCTTGACGTCCTTGTAGTTGATGGAGATGTTCTTGGACAGGATGGTGATGCCGCGCTCGCGCTCCTGATCGTTGGAGTCGAGGACGCGCTCCTGAACTTCCTGGTTGTCGCGGAACACATGGGACGCGAACAGCAGTCGGTCGACCAGGGTGGTTTTGCCGTGGTCGACGTGCGCGATGATGGCGACGTTTCGAAGGTTCTCCTGCTTCATGAAACTGATTTACTCCTTTTCCATTTCGCGAGCGATACGTCGCTCTTCCTTGTTTAGCTCATTGATATGCTCGGTAAGCGTAGTTATGGACCGTTGCGATGATACCACCTGAACAATCCCCCAAACTGCCGCAGCGGAGCCTATCGCGGCGACAACACCGAACAACCCGAAAGGCCTACGTCCGGCCAGCAGGGCGACGACGGCGCCGATAACCGCCATGCCGATGCCGTTTCGACGCTCGTCGAGGGCGACGTCGCGCTGCTTGACGAGCTGCGTGCGCGCAGCGGCGATACCGGCCAGGCGCGCATCTTCCGACGATGCCTCCGCACGCCGGGAACTCCCCTGCGTGCGAGTGCCTTTCCCGCTCGTGAGAAAGTCGTAGGCTTCCTGAAGGTTCTTGAATTGCTCCGTGGCGCGTTCCTGAAGCTTCTTGTTGGTGGCGAACCGATCGGGATGCAGGATTTGCGCCGTTTCCCGATAGGCGACCTTGATGTCCTCCTGAGTGGCGTCTTCGTCTAGCCCAAGCGCCCTAAGCGCCTCGAGTCGATTCATGAACCCTCCTCACGCCGCTTCCCAACTGCTGGCTATAAAAAATCGCAGGCACTATGCCCGCGATGTTCGTCCTGCTGATATTAAAAAAGCAGACCCGCTTACGAGCCTGCCTCTTGTTAATGGTGGAGGTTAGGGGGATCGAACCCCTGACCTCAGGCTTGCAAAGCCCGCGCTCTCCCAGCTGAGCTAAACCCCCGAAAGCACTTGTACAATATAATAAACGCTCCACCGGCAAACTCGGCTCACGGTGGAGCGTTTATCGCAAGAGAAATGGTGGGCCCGAATGGATTTGAACCAGCGACCTCACGCTTATCAGGCGTGCGCTCTAACCAACTGAGCTACGGGCCCTTGCAAAGTGCTTGGCTATTATAACCAGAGTGTTTTTCGACGGTCAAGAACTTTTTTCAACTTTGTGAGAAAATTTTTCTGAAAGGGGATCAGTGCGTTCAGGATGATGTCTAATGCTGCTTTGACCTCGTATTTTTCATTGCTGACTCACTCTGAATACTTGCTCATCGCAACTTGCGAACGCTTATACTCTTCCTGACAAGGGGTCTAAACGCAGCAAGGCGAAACCATATCCGACGTCCCGGATTCAACGATAAGGAGTTTTATCATGATTCCAATCCAGGTTCTATCCCTTATCGTCACGCCATCCCCAGGCCCTTCGGTCATCGTGTTGCAGGCAATCGAGGACTGCGTTGCCGAAGGGAAAAGCCGCGTTGTCCCCATTTGGATCGGAAACAACGAGGCAGTACAGCTGAGTATCGCCCTTAACAAAGCGAAAACCACCAGGCCCGCCACCCATGACCTATTCCTTGACGCCATAACCAATCTCGACGCATGCGTCGATCATGTGATTATCAACAATGTGAAAGGTGCAATGTTCTTCGCTCAGCTCACGCTTCGACAACACGGCCGCCTCGTTTCGCTCGACGCCCGACCGAGCGACGCCCTGTCGCTAGCGATACGCCAGCATGCGCCGTTGTATATCGAGGACGCCGTTCTTGAGCAGGCTTCCTTCCCCTATATAAAGAAGGTCGCAGCAGAAGGCGCTTCGGCAGAAAAGGAACTCGCCGAGTTTCATTCCTTTATAACGAACCTTGCCCCGGACGATTTTGACGAGGGAGTCTAATTCTCTTCTTCAATGCGAAAGGGTAAGCAATTCAATACTTGACCTGCTGTTTCCCAATATAGAAAGAGGGATGTTTCACGTGAAACATCCCTCTTCGAAAGACTTTAAAAAAGATTGGGAGGATTAGGCCTACTCCTCAGCAGGCTCCTCAACGGCCCCCGCCTCAACCGGTTCTCCATCGGCATCGGCCTCGTCGCTCTTCCCATTGCTGGAAATGGCAACGGCGGTTACACGGTCATCTTCAGCCACGTTCATTACGCGAACGCCTTGGGTTGAACGCCCGAGCTCCGAGATCCCCTCGACCGGCGTCCTCACGACCACACCCTCCTCAGACATGATCATGATCTCGTCCTCGTCGGCAACAATCTTCATTGCTGCAAGGAGCCCCTTCTTCTCAGTCATCGTAATCGTATAGACGCCCTGACCGCCGCGGTGGTGCGAGGGGTACTCCCCGATAGGCGTGCGTTTTCCGTACCCTTTCTCCGTGATAACGAAGAGGTCGGTTTCTTCTCGCGCTATCTCCATACCCAAAACCTTGGAGCCGGCGGGAACGTTCATGCCGCGAACACCCATGGTTCCGCGGCCCATCGCTCGAACCTCGTCTTCGGGCCACATGATCGCCTTGCCGGCGCTGGACACCATGATGACGTTCTCACCCGGGGCGACGCGACGAACGCTGATCAGTTCGTCGCCGTCTTTCAGATTGATGGCAATAAGGCCGTCGCGACGCGTACGGTCGTAGAGCTCCATCGAGGTTTTCTTCACCATGCCATGCTCGGTGGCGAACATGAGATATTCGTCTTCGGGGAAATCCTTCGTCGCGATAACCGCGCTGATGGTCTCCCCCTGCTCGAGCGGAAGCAGATTCACTATCGCGCTGCCGCGGGCATGACGCGACGCCTCCGGCAGCTCGTAAACCTTCAGGCGATACACCTTGCCTTTCGTGCTGAAGAAGAGCATATAGGAATGCGTCGAGGCAACGAAGAGATGCTCCACATAGTCGTTGTCCTTCAGGTTCACGCCCTGCATTCCCTTGCCGCCACGCTTTTGCTGCCTGTACGTTGCGACGGGAAGACGCTTGACATAACCGGCCTTCGTCACCGTCACGACCATGCTCTCCTCGGCGATGAGGTCCTCGACGTCGAGGTCCTTTGCCGCTTCGGACAGCGTCGTCTTGCGGGCGGTGCCGAATTTCTTCTTTATCTCGCCCAGCTCTTCCTTGATGATGTTGCGCACCAGCTGCGGATCGGAAAGGACGCTCTTGAAATAGGCGATCTTTTCACGCAGATCCTGCAACTCCGCTTCAATCTTCTCGCGCTCCAAGCCGGTCAGGCGGCGCAGACGCATCTCCAGGATGGCGGCCGTCTGCTTGTCGGTCAGCCCGAATCGCTCGGTGAGGCGCGAGGCCGCTTCCTTGTCGGTCTGCGAAGAGCGGATGATGTGGATAACCTCGTCAATGTTGTCAAGAGCGACGACGTACCCTTCCAAGATATGGGCGCGCTCCTCGGCCTTGGCCAACTCGTAGCGCGTACGGCGCACGATGACATCTTCCTGGTGGGCGATGTAGTAGTGCAGCATCTCCTTCAGCGATAAAACGCGCGGCACGCCATCCACCAACGCCAGCATGATGACCCCGAAGCCGACCTGCAGCTGCGTATGCTTGTACAGCTTGTTCAGAACGACCTGCGGAATGGCGTCTTTCTTCAACTCGATGATGATGTCGATGCCATGGCGGTCGGCACCGTCGTGGATGTTCGAGATCTCGGGGAGCTTCTTCTCGCGGACAAGCTCGCCCAGCTTCTCAAGCAGGCGTTGACGATTCACCTGGTAGGGAATCTCCGTGACGACGATCGAACTCTTGCCGTTTTTACCCTCGTCGATCCTGCACTTTGCGCGGACGGTCAGGCTGCCTCGGCCCGTTTCGTAAGCGTCGAGGATGCCTTTCTTGCCCATGATAATGCCGCCGGTCGGGAAGTCGGGGCCGGGAAGCGCCGACATCAGCTCTGCGGTAGTCGCATCCGGGTTGTCGAGCATCAAGCAGGTAGCGTCAATGGTCTCGCCGAGATTGTGGGGAGGGATGTTCGTCGCCATGCCCACGGCGATGCCGTTGCTGCCGTTAACCAGCAAGTTCGGGAACCTGGCAGGCAAGACCGTCGGCTCCTCGAGGCTCTCGTCGTAGTTGGGCTGGAAATCGACCGTTTCCTTATCCAGATCGCGCAACAGCTCCATCGCAGCTTTGTCCAGGCGGGCCTCGGTGTAACGCATTGCAGCCGCCGAGTCTCCGTCGATAGAGCCGAAGTTGCCGTGACCGTCAACCAGCGGGACGCGCATGCTGAACGGCTGGGCCAGGCGCACCATGGTGTCGTACACAGCCGAGTCACCATGGGGATGGTATTTGCCGATGACGTCACCGACGGTACGGGCCGACTTCATATGGGGTCGATTCGGCGTGTAGCCGGACTCGTTCATGGCGTACAGGATGCGGCGATGCACGGGCTTCAGACCGTCGCGCACGTCAGGCAACGCGCGGCTGACGATGACGCTCATGGAATATTCCAAAAACGACGCAGCCATTTCTTTGCCCAGGTACGCAGCTTTGACGGTGGTACCTTCGCCGCCGTTGGCCCCCTCGATGACGGAGCCATGGGGGTTCGCAACCGTGGACATGTCGATCAGGGAACGCGCCTTGTCCTCCTCCGATACGATTGCCCCGCTCGTCACCACAGGGGAAGCGCCGTCCATCTGCTCCTCAGCGGCATCGCCGGAAACTTTATCGTCTTCGGTATCCCCCTCGGCGGCGTCAACGAGCCGCTTGAGGTCTTCGGGGAGCTCCTCGTCGCCCATGCCGTCGCGATTGTCGGTGTTATCTGCCATTCAATTCTCCTAAATGTCCAGGAAGCGAACGTCGCGGGCGTGCTTTTGGATGAATTCCTTGCGCGGCTCGACCTGGTCGCCCATCAGCTCGCTCACGGCGCGCTCGGCCTCAGCGGCGTCGTCGATGCTCACCTGCAAAAGCGTCCTGGTTGCTGGCTCCATCGTGGTTTCCCAGAGCTGGTCGGGGTCCATTTCGCCCAGGCCCTTGTAGCGCTGCACGTCGAACTTCTCCGACCCGCCCATTGCCGCAAGCTCTTGACTGAGGCTGTTCTCGTCGTAGATATAGCGCTCTATTTTCGTCGAGCGGGTGTTCTTCTTCTTCACGCCATAAATGGGCGGGCAAGCGATGTACACGTAGCCGCGGTTGATCAGCTCGGGCATGTAGCGGTAGAAGAACGTCAGCAAAAGGATGCGGATATGGGCGCCGTCAACGTCGGCATCGGTCATGATGATGATGCGATGATAGCGGGCCTGGTCGGCGTCGAAATCCTCCCCGATATTGGTCCCGATAGCCGTGATCAGCGACGAAATGGTGTCGCTGGAAAGAGCGCGGTGCAATCCTGCGCGCTCCACGTTGAGGATTTTGCCGCGCAGGGGCAGGATGGCCTGCGTCTTGCGGTCGCGCGCCTGCTTGGCGCTGCCGCCTGCGGAATCGCCCTCTACAATGAAGATTTCCGATTCTTCAGGCTTCTTAGAGGAGCAGTCAGCCAGCTTTCCCGGCAAGGCGAACGAGTCAAGCACGTTCTTGCGGCGCGTCATCTCGCGCGCCTTGCGTGCAGCTTCGCGTGCCTTCAGCGCTTGCGTCGCCTTGCCGATGATCTTCTTTGCCGGGGAGGGATTCTCCTCCAAGTACTCGGCAAGCCCCTTCGTCACCGCGTTCTGCACGAGCGGACGGATCTCGGTATTCCCGAGTTTCGTTTTCGTCTGCCCCTCAAACTGCGGATCATGCAGCTTCACCGACACGACCGCCGCCAAGCCCTCGCGGGTGTCGTCGCCGGAAAGGTTGCTGTCCTTTTCCTTCAGAATGCCCTTGTTGCGGGCGTATTCGTTGATGGTTCGCGTCACAGCCTGCTTGAAGCCGTCGAGGTGCGTGCCGCCCTCGTGGGTGTTGATGTTGTTCGCGAACGCCATGACCGAGTTCGAAGAATACGACGTGGACCACTGCATGGACACTTCCACGGTTCCGTCGGCGTTTTCAGCCTCGAAATATATGGGCTCGTTGAGCGCCTCGCGACCCTTGTTGAGGAACTTGACGAAGTCGATGATTCCGCCCTGCGCCTCGAAGACCTCGGTGCGCACTTCGTCAGCCGCCGCGCCGGCAACGCTGTTGGCGTCGGCGCGCTCATCATGCAGCGTGATTTTCAGGCCCTTGTTCAAGAAAGCCATCTCACGGAAGCGGGAAGCCAGAGTGTCATAATCATAAATCGTCGTCTCGGTGAAGATCTCCGGGTCGGGCCAGAACGTCACGCGCGTGCCGGTCCTGTCCGCCGAACCTATCTCATGGAGCTTCGTTTTGGTCTTGCCGTGATCGAAGTCGATCTCGTATTCCTTGCCATCGCGACGCACGTTCACCTGAACACGGGTCGACAGGGCATTCACCACGGAAACGCCGACGCCGTGCAGACCGCCGGAAACCTTGTAGCCCTCGCCGCCGAACTTGCCGCCGGCGTGAAGAATGGTCAGAACAACCTCGACGGTGGGGATCTTCTCCTTCGGATGCAAATCGACGGGAATTCCACGGCCGTCGTCGTCGACGGTAATGGAGTTGTCGGGGTGGATCCACACCTCGATCTGCTTGCAGTAACCGGCAAGCGCCTCGTCCACCGCGTTGTCGACCACCTCGTATACCAGGTGGTGCAAACCGCGGGGACCGGTCGAGCCGATATACATGCCAGGACGCTTCCGGACCGCCTCCAAGCCCTCGAGAACCTGGATATCCGAGCCGTCGTAATGATCAGGTTTAGCTGCCACTGACACGCTCCTTCATGATTCGTCTTCCAATACGTTGTTATGTATTAGTGTATCACACGGGACGCCGTATCCTGCCGCTTCATAGCCTTTACAGCCCACCAGACGCCATCTAAGGCCCTATTTTCAACTTCGACGCAACTTTTACCGCTGAGGAATCAGAATGGCTTCGAATTCGCATCAAGGGCCTTCAATATAGACTCGCGCAGAGCGGCCGACTCCACGGATGCCGCCTGTTCCTTGAGACGGGCGGCAGCGGGGGCATCAAGGGGCGGCTCCGGACGGCTCGCCGCCGCGGCGGCCGGCGAGGAAAGCAGCTTTTCGTTTCTATAGGGGTGGCGGCGCAGCATATCGCGCCGGGAAGCCTTGATGGAAAATACGTCCACGCGCTCGCCCTGCTCGTTCAGCTTCATCTTCAAAAATTCCTGCCGCGCATCGATGTCGGAGCGGACCATGGCATCGTCGGCGTAGACGACCAAAAGCGTACGCCCTCGCCCGACCCGCGCCGCGGCGGGGTCCTCCGTTTTGTCGGGGCTGACTATATACACCGCATTGACGTGGCCAAGGACCAGGCCGGCGGCTTCCCGATACACCGCCTCGACGGCGCACTTCCACCGGACATGCACCTCGGCGACGCGCTGCGCACGCGCCGTTTGCGGATCCAGGCCCCCTAAACCTCGCAACATCGAGCCGAGCGCCTGGCCAAGCGACGTCCTTCCCGACCTTGCGGACAATCTCTCTCCACCCTTTTTCGCAGCCATGCTACACCCCGCTTTCCCGGACGCCGTCCCGCATCGGGAGCTTAACGATGCGCGCAGACGCCAGCAAGTCGTCGTCGAAATACGCGAGGTTCGCTGTCGTGACGAACGTCTGAATATCCCCCGAAACGAACTTAACCAAAGCCCTGCGCCGCGCCTCGTCCAGCTCGCTCATCACGTCGTCGAGCAAAAGGACGGGGTTTTGCCCAAGCATATCGCGCAGCAGCGAGACCTCGGCAAGCTTAAACGCCAAAACCAAGGAGCGCTGCTGTCCTTGGCTGCCGAACACGCCGGCCGGGCGACCATCGATGAGAAACTCCACGCGATCGGCATGCGGGCCGATCAAGCTCCTCTTGCGCGCCCGCTCTCTGCCCAGGCAAGAGGCAAGCGCAGAAGCCATCGCGCCGCGGGCGTCGTCCCGGTCCATCGTCTCCCCCTCTTTCAGGTACTCGCCCTCGCCAAGCCACGATGGGGCATAACGAGCCTGCAGGGGTTCGCCATGCCCGGCGATGTCGGCATAGTAACTCGCCATATACCGAGCGAGCTTGGCAAACAGCGCAGCCCTGTAGCAAACGAGTTGAGCCCCGCAGGTAACCATCAGCTCGTTGACGCTTTCCAGAAGCAGCCGGTCGGCATCGTCTTTCAACAGGGCGTTTTTCTGGCGCAACACCTTGTCGAAATCCCTGCGAATAAGGTAGTGGTTACGCGAGAGCTGCGAACCAACCTCGTCAAGCGCATTGCGTCGAATGGTCATGGCTCCCTTTGCAAGCGCGAGATCGTCAGGGGTGAAGGCCACGGAAGGCACAATCCCCTTCAAATCCGCGGCGCGCTTCGCCTTCCCGTTCAGCGAAAAGGTGCGCTTTCCCTCGGCTATCACCGACTTGAAGTCAAGTTGACGGTTCTCGTCTTCTGCATGCATGCGCAGGTTTGCAACCCGCGAGCCCTCGCGAACGAGCTGCAAACCGGTCGGGTGCCTGAAGGAGGTCTGGGCCGTTAGGAGCTGAACGCCCTCCACGATATTGGTCTTGCCTACCGCATTCGGGCCGACGAGCACCGTCAACGGCCCGATATCCCCAAGCTCGAATCTCTCGTAGTTGCGGAAGTCTGCAAACGATATATGCGTTATAGACAAGCCCACTTGCGCCGTCGCCGATTCTAGGAGATGCGAACGGGCATGACGAGGTACAGGAAGTTCTCCCCCTCGCCCGCCTTGAAGATGCCCGGCTTCATCCCGGATTGCACCTCGAGGTACACATCGTCAGTTGCCACCGACCCCAGACCGTCGAGCACGTAGGTGTAGTTAAAGGCAATCTCCACGCTTTCGCCCTCGCCCGAGCACGAAATGGTCTCCTGCGCCGAACCGACGTCCTGAGCCGCCGCCGAAAGCTGGATGCTTTGGCTGGCTGTATCGATGGAGAACTTAACCGGCGAGCTTTGCTGGCCGAGAATGGACGTACGTTTGACGCCCGACACCAAGTGATCGAGATTGATCTTCACGCGCGTCGCGTATGAATCGGGAAGAAGCTGCCGATAATTCGGGAAGTTTCCCTCAATGCGGCGGTTGATGAAGACGGTGTCCTGATACGTCACGACGATCTGGTTTTCAGCCAGCGCGATAGAGATGTCGCTGTCGGTGCGGGACAGGGAGGCAAGCTCCTGCAGGAACGAGCCGGCGATAACCGCCTGAAAGCCCTCCGCAGCCGACTCGTCGAGCGTCGTTTCGGTGATGGCGAGGCGATAAGAGTCCGTCGCGACCATTTTCAGCGTCTGGCCCTCAAGGGTGATAAGCACGCCGGTCAGGATGGCGCGGCTTTCGTCCTTCGACACGACACGGGCGACGCGTTTGACCATCGACGAGAACTGAGAGAAAGGAATGGATATGCGCTGTTGCGTGTCGACATGGGGGAACCCAGGGAAATCTTCCGCATCAAGCGTCTTGATAGAAAACGACGAGGCATCGCAGGTGATAATCGCCGCCTCGTCGCTTGCGTCGATATGCACAGCGGCATCGGGCAGATTCTTTACGATGTCGGAAATGAGTTTGCCGGGAAATACGGACTTGCCCTCTTCCTCGACGAGGGCGGGGACGGTGTATTGGATTGACAATTCCAAGTCCGTCGCCTGCATCGTGATGTGATCGGCTTCAGCTTGCATATATATGCCCGAGAGGATGGGCAGCGTTGAACGCGTCGCGATGCCCTTGAGCACTACCGCTATCGCATTTTGCAATTCACTTTGATTGATGCTGAATTTCATAGGGTCTTCTTTCTATTCAGTCTTCCTGCTTATCTTCTTGTTCTTCTTTATATAGTACTTGTTTTTATAGTCGTCATAATAAGCACGGTTGAAATGTTAGGAACTGGTGTTTTCGCACGTCAATGCTTGAAAAGTATTCCTTTCCGCCTGTGTGTTTCGAGCGCTTCGCTTCCACCGCGTTTATTGCTTTTATTATCTTTCCCCCGTCCTTGTTGGGTTTCCCTCAATCGGTCAAGATGTTTTGCCCCGGTTTTCAGCAGTAGATGTTTACGGTGTTTCACGTGAAACATTTTCGGGGCGTGTTTTCTACATATCCCGAATTTGCTGCTTCAAGGTTTCCATCTCCTCGCGCAGGACCCGGTTCTCCCTCATCTTCTCTTCGATATTCCTTACCGAGTACATGGCTGTCGAGTGGTCCCGGTTGAATTTCTTCCCAATGTCCTCGTAGGGGATGTCGAGTAGATCTCGGCAGAGGAAGATGGCAACTTGCCGCGCATGGGTGATGTTGCGTGCCCTCTTCGGCCCAATGATGTCCGCATGGCTAACCTTGTAGAACTGTTCGGCTTCCTTTTGGATGTCCTCTACCGTGAGGCGTTTGCTCGGGCCGCCTGAGAAATGGTTTTCAAGTAGCGCCCTCACGTCGGCTACGGTGAAGTTCGGCTGGTTCGTGTATTGGATTTGCCAGATAACCTTCGTCACTGCGCTCTTGAGCTCCCTGACGTTCGAGCTCGAGTTCTCTGCAATGTACATCTGGATCTCGGCCGGTATATCGATGCCCGCCATTGCCCCGGTGCTCTTGCAGTCTTCTATGTAGCCCTTCACGATTCCGAGCTTCGTCTCGATTTCGGGCGGCTGGATGTCCATGGTGCCGCCGGAGTTGAATCGGGTCTTGTAGCGCTCGTCGATGTCGATGTTGCTAGGCGCCCGGTCGGCAGACAGCACAACCTGCTTACCCTGGTTCGTTAGCTTATTGAAGATGTCGAAGACGATGTTGAGCGTCGCCTTTTTCCCTTGCAGCGACTGAACATCGTCAATGAGGAGCACGTCGGCGTCCTCGTATCGTTTCTGGAATGTTCTGAAGCTTGCCTTGTCCTTGTCGTGTTCCGCGACGGCGTTCGAGTAATCGTTCGTGATTTCGTTTGCATCGACGTAGACCACCTTTAGCGAGGGCATGTTGCGGTTGATGTAATTCTGGATCGAGCGCAGCAGATGCGTTTTCCCCAAGCCCGATTTCCCGTAGAGGAACAAGGGGTTAAGCGGGGTTTTCCCAGGCGCTTCGGCGACGCTTACCGCCATCGAGTACGCCATCCTGTTTGAATCCCCCACTACGAAGTTTTCGAACGAGAAGCTCGACAGCGAAGCGGTGTCTCCCCCTGTGCTCCCTGCTGTTTCGCTTGGGGAATCTGCTTGGGGCGTCTGATTCATGACCGTAGGTTCTTGAACGGGATCTTTGGCCGGTTCCTCGCCCGTGACCGGACGCTGGGTGGCTGGCTGCTGTTGAAGGGCAGCTGCCGGGGCGGGAGCCGTTGTCTCCGGCGTGACCTGAGCCGCCTGAGCCGCCGGTGCGGCTTGAGGCGTCGGCGATTGCGCGGTGTTTGCCGAAGTGTCGCTTCCCGCCTGAGTCGCCGCTGGCGCAGCGTTCTGCGGTTGAGTCGTCTGAACCGGTGCGGCATATGCTTCAATGCCCACCGTGAATGGCATTCCGCATATTTCCTCAAGCGCCATTTCTATATAGGTGATGTAGTGGCGCTCAATCCACGTTTTGATGAAGTCCGTATCCGCCGTCAGCATTATGAAGCCCATATTGGCCGCTTGGGGATGCAGGCGCGAGAAGAATGCGTCGACCTGGTTCTTATCGATGTTGTCGTACTGCTTTATGCGCGCGCAAACATTGGCCCATAGCTGTTCAGTTTCTTCGCTGTCCATCACATTCCTCCGCTGCTTGATCGCCTCGTGCGCTTGTTCGATCCGTGCTCATCACCGGGTTTTCCACTATGGTATTGCACCGCTTCCCGCTTTTGTGGAAAACATTAAATCTGCTGTGCCGCAATCGCTCCCATTTCCGTTAAGACATACTTCTTATCAGCGGTTTTGGCGATAAGGTTGCTCTCCTCAAGCTTCCCTAGGCGCTGGTGGATTGTTGAGGATGCAATACCGGTCCTATGGTTTAGGTCCGTCACCCCCATTGCTCCGTTTCCGGCAATCGCCTTGAGGATCGTCCGCGCGTTATCGTTGAGGGCGGAAATGACGTGCTGCAGATCGTATCCCTGCGGATATCCTCCCTGTTGGATCGGCTGCTGATAGCTGTGCTGCTGATACGTCTGTTGCGGGTAGGCGGGCTGCATCTGCGGCTGCATCGCGCCCATGGGCGCCTGTTGGATTCCCGGTGCTTGCTGAGGATAGTACCCCTCAGCCCCGTAGGGGGCATTCGCCTGTGCCGGCCAGACCTGCGGCTGTGTCGGCTGTTGTTGGTATGCGCCCCAGGCCGGCTGAGGTTGCCCCTGCATACCTTGGAAACCCTGATTTTGATAGGTGCCCATGGGCTGCGCGTACCCGTAGCCCATTGCGCCTTGGGCGTTCGCGAAAGGCTGGGGTGTCGGCGCCGCCGCCTGTATGGCCGCGTCCGAGTACCCTTCGGCTTCTTCGCTTTTCTCGGTTTGCCCGCTGCGCGCGCTGATGGTTACGACTGATCCCGTGCCAAGGTTGTCCTCTATCGTGATGGTGCCGTGCGTGAATTCCAGGTATTCCTTCACGATGGGCAGCCCCGACCCCACGCCTCTGATGTAGCTCTTCATCGGCTCGGTTGCCGAGCTGAAACCCGGAAGCTGGGCCCTGTCTTTCCAGGGAATGCCCGGCCCCTGGTCTGCGAACCTCACCGTGTTGCCCGCGTCGAGAATGGATACGGTCGCTTCCTTGAAGCGCGCATGGATGAAGTTTTCCGACACTTCCCGAATCACCGTGTAGGGAATGGTTCCTCCGGCTTCTCGTGCCTGCTCGTACACATACGATGCGAGCTTTTCTATGAACTCGCCCGTGGGTGCCGGCTCGACAATGGTGACGCGGGGGGCGCTCAGCAGATCGTCGTACAAGGCTATGCGCGCGACGC
>CAVBAM010000002.1:0-22507 GCA_963593315.1 Candidatus Methanomethylophilaceae archaeon
CTTCGGCGTTGCCGACATGTACGTGGGCGAGACCACGTGCGACGGCAAGAAGAAGGCCTACGAGATCCTCGGCGCCGACAAGACCACCTATGTCATGGACATGCCGCAGATGAAGCGCCCGAAGGACATTCAGAAATGGGCGGGCGAGATCGCCGATTTCGCGAAGATGGTCGAGGAGTTCACCGGTCGCGAACTGACGGTCGAGAACCTCACCGCCGCCATCAAGACCGTCAACGCTAAACGTCGCGCGCTTGCTCGTGTGTACGAGTGTCGCAAGGCCACGAACTGCATCCCCATTTCAGGCAAGGACGCCCTGCTCATGACGCAGATCGCGTTCTTCGACGACCCGGCTCGCTGCGCCGAGATGGCCAACAAGCTCGCCGACGAGCTCGAGCAGCGCGTCGCCGACGGTGTGAGCGTCTTCCCGGCCGGCACCAAGCGCATCCTCGTTACCGGCACGCCGCTGGCCATTCCGAACTGGAAGCTGCATCACATCATCGAGACGAGCGGCGCCGCGGTCGTGTGCGAGGAAATGTGCACGGGCACGCGCTACTTCGAGCATGAGGTTGACGAGACGGCCACCACGCTCGAAGGCCAGTTCCAGGCGCTGTCCGAGCGTTATATGAAGAACAACTGCGCCTGCTTCACGCCCAACCCCGGACGTGTCGAGGACATCATCCGCCTCGCGCGCGCCTACCAGGTTGACGGCGTCATCGACGTCAACCTGAAGTTCTGCACGCTCTACGACGTGGAGAAATCCTCGGTGGCCAAGGCGCTTGAGGCCGAGGGAATCCCGTGTCTGGGCCTTGAGACCGACTACACCGACAACGATGCCGAGCAGCTGCGCACGCGCATCGGCGCCTTCGTGGAGATGCTGGGTTAGGCATGGAAGTCTGCGCGGGGCCGGACTCGGCCGCGGGGGCAAGCGCGGGCATTGCGCCGGGCGAAGCCGCGGGGTCCGATGCCGGGTCGGGCGCGGGTGCGCAGGCGGAGACGTCCTGCTACGTGCTGTTCGACGGCTACACCGATGCGTTGGCTCTCTATCAGGCAGCGCGCGGCGCCGGCATTTCCGCGCGGGTGTCCCCGACGCCGAGGCAGGCTCGCAGCGAGTGCGGTTCGAGCTTGCTGATAGAATGCGCCGAGCGGGCGCGTTTGGAAGAGCTTGCCGCGCAGCAAGGTTTGGCGTTTCAGCGAATCGTCGAGCTCGAGCGGCAAATCGATCCGGCGCGCGATAGGTTCTGTTAAGGTAGGGTTCAAGATGCTTCCGGGCCCCTTCGCGTTAGAGGCGGAGGGGCCCGGATTTGATTTTATTGGCTGGTCGGCGAGCGCGGCATGACCCCTCGTCGCAGGTGAAAGGGGAGCGCATGGGCAACGTCGAGGAAGCGGGCAGGGGAGCGGACGGCCGCTCGGCTGCGGCTCCGGATTCGTCTACTTCCGTGGATGCGTGCGCGGCGGCCGGCATCGGCATCGACATCGGTTCCACGGCCACGAAGGCCGTCGTGGTGAACGCGACGGGCGAAATCCTCGCGAAGGTCGTTATCCCCACGGGCTATAGCAGCGTGGAGGCGGCGGGCGAGGTGCGTCGTCGCCTTGCTGAGGAGGGCTTCGATGTGGACGCGCTGCCGGTGGTCGCAACCGGCTATGGGCGCGTGGCGGTTCCCTATGCGAACAAGGTGGTCACCGAAATCACCTGCCACGGCCGCGGGGCGTGGGCGCTGTTCGGCGAAGACGGCACCGTCATCGACATCGGCGGGCAGGACACGAAGGCGATCGGGCTTAAGGCGGGCAAGGTCATGAAATTCGTCATGAACGACAAATGCTCGGCGGGCACCGGCCGTTTTCTGGAAATCATGGCCGACAGGCTCGGGGTTTCCCAAGACGAGATGGCGGCCATGGCGCGCGCCGGACGTCCCACTGAAATCTCCAACATGTGCACCGTATTCGCGGAATCCGAGGTCATAAGCTTGGTGGGCAAGGGCGAGCCGCGCGAGAACATCGCCAACGGGGTCATCTCGTCGGTGGTCAAGCGCGTCTCAACGCTTGTGGGGCAGGTGAGCGCGAGCCGTTATTTCCTCACCGGGGGCCTGTGTGAGAATGGTTACGTGCGCGAACGCTTGGAAGCGCAGCTTGCGGCTCCGGTCGAAAGCGCTCCCGAAGCGCGTTTCGCCGGCGCGCTCGGTGCGGCGCTCGCCGCCCGGGACCTCGCCGGCGCTTAAAGCCCGTCTCTCTGCCAACGGGCATGCATCTATTCGGTATAAATCGGTAACCGAATCTTTGCGAAGCATACAATCGACCCTCTGCGAAGCAACAGGAGCGTATCGTGATCTATCTGGACAACGCGGCAACCACCATGCACAAGCCTCGGGAAGTGGTAGATGCGGTTTGCGCGTCGATGACTTCGTTCGGCGGGCCGGGGCGAGGCTCCCATAAGGCGGCGCTCGACGCGTCCATGGCCGTCTTCGGTGCGCGTCAGGCGGTATCCGACCTGCTGGATGCCTGGGGGCCGGCAAGCGTTTCGTTCGCCTTGAACGCCACCATGGCGCTCAACATCGCAATCGACGGGTTGCTTGCCGACGGGGGCTGCGCCCTCACCACGGCTGCGTCGCACAATTCGGTGCTGCGCCCGCTGTTCCGCGCCCGCGACGAGCGCGGCTGCGAAGTTCGTGTCGCACCCATCGCCCCTGATGGTGCGCTTGATTGGGAGGCGTACGAGCGCGGGCTTGAAGGGGTGTCGCTGGTGGTGGCCACTCATGCGTCGAACGTTACCGGCGATGTGTACGACATCGAGCGCATGGCGCGCGCCGCCCACGATGCGGGGGCGCTGTTCGTTCTCGATGCTGCGCAGACGGCAGGCGCGTTGCCCCTCAGCGTTAAGGATTGCGGCGCGGACGTTGTGTGCTTCACCGGCCATAAGAGCCTCTATGGGCCGCAGGGTACGGGCGGGCTCGCCGTGCGAGGCGGCCTTGAGGTCGCCCCGCTGGTGGAAGGCGGCTCGGGCGTGCACAGCTTCGACGAGCGCCATCCGCGTTTCATGCCCGAGGCCCTTGAGGCCGGCACGGCGAATGCGCATGGCCGTGCGGGTCTTGCCGCCGGTTGCGGGTGGCTTGCTGCGCGGGGTTTGCCGGATGTGCGGGCGCATATCGGCGGCTTGGTCGAGCGCTTCCTCGCGGGAGTGAGCGAGATTGACGGCGTAAAGATCCTGGGCGGCGGTTCCGGTGCGCGCTGCGGCATTGTGGCGGTAAACCTCGGCGACGTCGATTCCGGCTTGGTCGCCGACGAGCTTTCGCAGCGGTTCGACATCTGCGTGCGCCCCGGCGCCCACTGCGCGCCGCTCATGCACCGCGCGCTCGGCACCGAGTGCCAGGGGGTGGTGCGCTTCAGTTTCGGGCTGATGAACGAGCCGGCCGATGTCGATGCGGCTCTCGACGCCTTAAGGCGGCTTTCCACTGAGATGGGTTAGTCTTCCGCGGGCTTTGCCGGCCGCTCCGCTCTTCGCCGCTAGCCGTCCGCCGCGTCGTCCGTCGCCGCTAGTCGCCCGCCGCGCTGTTCGCCTCGAAAGCCGACGGCCGACAAGCGACCGCGATCGAACTAGTTCACGTCCGGCGCGCCCGGCGACGTGCTACGCTTTCCGCATGCTCCGTAACGAAAGGTTCCCCATGCGCATCCTCTGCATTTCCGCCCAGAAGCCCGACAGCACGGGCAGCGGCGTCTACCTTGCCGAAACCGTTCGCTCGATGCTCGCAGCCGGCCACGAGGTCGCGGTCATCGCCGGCATCGACGTGGCCGACAAACCCGACCTGCCGCAGGGCGCCGAGTTCTTCCCGGTACGCTTCAATACGCCCGAGCTGCCCTTTCCCGTATGCGGGATGAGCGATGTCATGCCCTACGAGGCCACACGCTATCGGGACATGACGCCGGACATGGTCGATTCCTTCCGCGCGGCGTTTGGCGCACGTATTCGCGAGGCGGCGCTTACTTTCAAGCCCGATGCAATCATCTGCCATCATTTGTACCTGGTGTGCTCCGTCGCGTGCGAGGTGCTTGATGACCTTGCCGGTGAAAATTGGTCACCGGGATGGATTCGCGCGGCAGAAGCAGCGGCGGGGCGCCCTTGCTCCATTTGGGCGGTCAGCCATTCGACGGATTTGCGCCAATTGCGCAAACACGACCTGGAGAAGGAGCGCATCGTGGCGGCGGTGCGCACCCTCGACGGCGTCATGGCCTTGCACGAGGCCCAAAAGGAAGAGATCGTCGAGCTGTTCGGCGGCGATCCCGTCCGCGCGCACGTCGTCGGCACGGGTTACAACGCCCGCGAATTCAACGCGCACGGTGCCCAACGCTCGGCAAGCCCCTTGCGCATCCTCTACGTGGGCAAGATTTGCCGCGCAAAAGGCGTGGAGAGCCTGGTGCGCTGCCTCGATGCGCTTCCCTATGGCGCCGACGAGGCCGAGCTTTCTCTGGTCGGCGGTTACAGCGACCGCGAGCAGTATGAGGAAATCGCGGCGCTCGCCACGCAAAGCCGCATACCGGTGCACTTCTGCGGCCGCATCAGCCAAGACGAGCTTGTCAGGGCTTATCGCTCCTCGCACGTGTTCGTCCTGCCGTCGTTTTTCGAGGGTCTGCCGCTCGTGACCATTGAGGCCATGGCTTGCGGTTGCCGCGTGGTGGTGACCGACCTGCCCGGCGTGCGCCCTTGGCTTTCCGCCAGTTTGCCTGCCGCTCCGGTCGCCTTTGTTGCGCCCCCGCGCCTTATCGGCACCGACCAGCCCGTCGAAGAGGATCTGCCCGCCTTCGAGGATGCCCTTGTGCAAGCCTTGGCGGGCGCGCTGTCCCAATGCGCGAAAAGCCCCACGTCAGGTACCGGTTTCGACACAACCGGCGTCTCCTGGGATTCCCTAGCCGCCCGCATGGTCGCCCTGCTGCAACCCTAGCACCCTCCTGCCGTGCGGCGCCGGCCGTTCGAGGAAATTTTCGCATTTAGGGGGTTGCCAAACGCTTTCGCGGCGCGTATGCTGCGCCCAGTTCCTTTAAATGCGGTACAGAGAGACCGACAAGGTAACACCCCAATACGCTCCGCGCCTCATCCTCGGATGTTGCAACAAGAGCGAACGTGAGTCGAAGCCTTTGTCTGTCGCAAGGGCTTTTTTCATGCCCGGCGACAGGACTTGAGGCCTGCGGTGGCAAACTCGGCCGCACGCCCAAAGCCCGCTCCCTGTGCGCACTCGACGCAAGAGAAAGGGTGTGTATGACTGACGCAGGAACGGTCAAGAACGTCTGCATGGATGCAGACGAGATCGAGCGGTCGCTGACGCGCATCGCGCATCAGATCCTCGAGACCAACAAGGGCGCCGCCGAAATCGCGCTCGTCGGCATCGTCACGCGCGGCGATCTGCTGGCGAAGCGGCTGGCCGCCAAGATCAAGCAGATCGAGGGCACCGAGGTTCCGCTCGGCAAGCTCGACATCAGCTTCTATCGCGACGACTTCGCGACACACTTCGCTCCTGAAGTGCATTCCACCGAAATTCCCTTCGACATCGACGGCAAGGACATCGTGCTCGTCGACGACGTCCTCTACACCGGCCGCACCATCCGCGCGGCGCTCGACGCGCTCATGGACATCGGCCGCCCGGGCCGCGTGGAGCTCGCGGTGCTCGTCGACCGCGGCCATCGCCAGCTGCCCATCCGCGCCGATTACGTTGGCAAGAACGTACCCTCGGCGGCCTGCGAGAACGTGCGCCTGTTCCTCGAGGAAGTAGACGGCAAGTCCGAGGTCGAGATTCTGGAAATGAAGGAAGGCGCGCACGTCGGCGCCGCACCGCTGGGAGGTGAATAACGAAATGGCTTTCAACCACAAGCATCTGATCGACATCACGGAGTACTCCGCCGATGACATCATGACCATCCTGGAGACGGCCGTGCGTTTCAAGGAAGTCAACGAGCGCCGCATCAAGCAGGTGCCCACGCTCAAGGGCTACACCGTCGTGAACATGTTCAACGAGCCGTCCACCCGCACGCGCTCGTCGTTCGAAATGGCCGAGAAGCGCCTGTCGGCGGCAAGCATGAACTTCGGCGGCAGCTCTACGTCCACGGTCAAGGGCGAAAGTCTCGTCGACACGGTGGAGACGCTGTGCGCCTACAAGATCGACATGATCATCGTGCGCGACAAGCATGCCGGCGTGCCGCGCAAAATCGCCGACGTATCCGGCGTGCATGTCATCGACGCTGGCGACGGCAAGCATCAACATCCCACGCAGGCGCTGCTCGACCTGTTCACCATCTGGCAGACCAAGGGCACGCTCGACGGCCTGAAGGTCGGCGTCGTCGGCGACATCGGTCACTCCCGCGTCTGCGGCAGCCTCATTCCCGCGCTCAAAATCATGGGCTGCGAAGTGACCGCCATCGCCCCGCCGACGCTTCTGCCCGCACGCCCCGACGTGCTCGGCGTCGACCATGTGTCGCACGACATCGACGAGGTGCTTCCCGAGCTCGACGTCGTCTACATGCTGCGCATCCAGCGCGAACGCCTCGAGGGCGCGCCGTACCCGAGCCTGCGCGAGTACAACATGCTCTACGGGCTTACCGAGAAGCGCAACAAGCTGATGCGCCCCGACGCCATCGTGTGCCACCCCGGCCCGATCAACCGCGGCGTCGAGCTTGACAGCTTCATGGCCGACCACCCGGAGCGTTCGGTCATCCTTGACCAGGTCTATGCCGGTATCCTTACGCGCATGGCCGCCCTGTACCTGCTGCTTGGAGGGAGCGAAGATGGCATTACTGCTTAAGAACGCGCACGTGATCGACCCGCAGGTCGGTCTGAACGAAACCGCCGACATCCTCATCCGTGACGGCAAGATCGTCGAAGTGGGGAACAACCTTGCCATGGAGAAGGGCGTCGAGCGCGACCTGGGCGGCAAGATCGTCGTCCCCGGCCTGGTGGACATGCATGTGCACCTGCGCGAGCCCGGCCTGGAGCAGAAGGAAGACATCGAATCCGGCACGCGCGCCGCGGCCCATGGCGGCTTCACGGCCATCTGCGCGATGCCCAACACCGACCCGGTCGTCGATGACGCGGTGGCCGTCGAATACGTGAAGGCCGTCGCCGCCGCCAAGGGCGCCTGCCGCGTGCATGTGGCAGGCAGCTGCACGAAGAACCTCGCCGGAGAGGTGCTCTCCGACATGGGCGACATGGTCGCGCACGGCGCGGTCGCCTTCACCGACGACGGGCACGGCGTGCAGGGCGCGGGCATGATGCGCCGCGTGATGGACTACGCCAGCCAGTTCGGCCGCGTGGTCATGAGCCACTGCCAGGATAACGACCTGGTCGGCGACGGCCAGGTCAACGAGGGCGTCGCCTCCACGCGCCTGGGCCTTTTGGGCTGGCCCGCCGAAGGCGAGGAAATCCAGATCTCCCGCGATATCGCCCTTTGCCGCTTGACGGGCTGCAAGCTGCACATCCAGCACGTCACTACCGCGCGCGGCCTTGACCTGGTGCGCCAGGCGAAGGCCGAGGGCCTGCCCATCACCTGCGAGGTCACGCCACACCACCTGTTCCTCACCGAGGACGCCATCGGCGACGACTACGACACCAACCTCAAGGTCAACCCGCCGCTGCGCACCGCCGCCGACGCAGAGGCGCTCATCGCCGGCGTCGTCGACGGGACGGTGGACGCCATCGTGACCGACCACGCCCCGCACATCAACTTCGAGAAGGACCGCGAGTTCGAACTGGCGCCCTTTGGCATGATCGGACTGGAAACGTCGCTTGGCCTGGTCGCCACGAACCTCGTCTCCGCCGGCAAAATCACCTGGGAGCGCGCCGTGGAACTCATGGCCGTCAACCAGCGCGCCATCCTCGGCGTCGAGCGCGTCGCCCTCGAGGCCGGCAGCACGGCCGACCTCACGGTCATCGACCCGGACGCTGCCTGGACGGTCGATGCGGCCGATTTCTGCAGCAAGGCGACCAACTCCGGCTTCATCGGAGCTAAGCTGACCGGTCGCGCCACCGATGTCTACGTGGGCGGCTACGCCACTATGGAAGACGGCAAGCTGGTTTAGGCCGGAAGGCAGGCGACGCGGCCGAGCTGCACGGCCGAGCTGCAAGCCGCACCGTCACCGCTTGCGGCAAGGCGGGGTCCGCTCATCGGGGGCGGGCCCCGCCTTTGGCGCGGTCAGGAGTTTTCTGCGCTGGCGCGCCATCCGCGCGACTGCGCCCTGTTCAGGCGCTCTCGTGCGCATGCACAATTTGCGATGCATAAATCGGCAGGTATTGTTAAAAACTCTGCATAAGAGCGTCGAAAACATCAATCCTGACGTATAATCTGCAGCAACCTTTAAGGGCGGTACGGAGAGACCGACAAGGAAGCATCTTTTCGCCAAGAGCGCCATCGCGCCGCGCTTTCGCCCTCCTTGCGGGAGGGCATTGTTATTTCTAGGCGGAAAATGCAAGCACTCGAGAGGAGTATGTGTGAGCGACGTTTCGAAACGACTGCTTGCGGGCACGTCGAAGATAGACGGGGCACCGGCGGCGCTGGTGCTCGAAGACGGGGCCGTGTTCCGCGGCACCGCATGCGGGGCTGTGGGGGAGGCGTTCGGCGAGATCTGCTTCAACACCTCGCTCGAAGGCTACCTCGAGGTCATCACCGACCCGAGCTATGCCGGTCAGATCATCACCATGACCTATCCGCAGATCGGCAACTACGGCGTGACGCTTGACGATGCGCAGTCCGCGCGCCCGGCCCTGCGCGGGCTGGTGGTGCGCGATATGTGCACCACGCCGAGCAACTGGCGTTCCACCATGTCGCTGCCTGAATTCCTCAACCAGCACGGCATCGTCGCCATCGAGGGCGTCGACACGCGCGCGCTCGTGCGCCACGTGCGCGATCACGGTGCCCAGCGTGCCGTCATCTCCACCACCTGCACCGACGCGGCCGCCCTGCTCGACCGCGTGCGCGCGTCGGAGAGCATCGTCGGCTGCAACCTCGCCGCAACGGTTTCCTGCGAAGCCCCCTATACCCATGGCGCCTCCGACCTGCCCGCCTCCCAGGCGTTCGCGCTTGCCGCCCCGCCCGCGCCCGCGTTCAAGATCGTCGCCTACGACTGCGGCGTTAAGCGCTCTATCCTCGACGGGCTCGTGCGCGCCGGCTGCGACGTGGCCTGCGTGCCGTGGGACACGCCGGCCGCAGACGTGCTCGCAATGAACCCCGACGGCGTGTTCCTAAGCAACGGCCCGGGCGACCCCGAGGCGGTCGAGGCCACCTATACCCAGGTCGAGCAGCTGCTCGGCAAGGTGCCCGTTTTCGGCATCTGCCTGGGCCATCAGATGATGTGCAAGGCCGCCGGCGCGCAGATCGAGAAGCTTAAGTTCGGGCATCGCGGCGGCAACCACCCGGTTATGAACCTGCGCACCTCCCGTGTGGAAATCACGGCACAGAACCACGGGTTCGGCCTTCTGTTCCCCAGCTTAGGCGCGCTTATCCCCGAGGAGTCGGGCGGCATCTCCGAGCATGAGGATGACCTGCGCTTCTGGTCTGCCCGCGGCATCGCGCCGGTGGTGCGCAACGAACGCTTCGGACGTATCCAGCTCACGCACGTCAACCTCAACGACGGCACGGCCGAGGGCATCGCGTTTTTGGATATCCCGGCGTTTTCCGTCCAGTACCACCCCGAGGCCAACCCCGGCCCGACCGACGCGCACTACCTGTTTACGGCGTTCAATCGCCTGATGTCCGGCCGTGAGGACTACCTGGACATCGACATCGCCGCCGATCGATTGGCGGGCTGGCGTTTCGGGGCCGAAGCCGCCGACGCTGCCGGCGTGGCCGCTCCTACGAGCGAAAAGGAGGCCTGCAATGCCTAAGCGCACCGACATCTCTTCCATCCTCGTCATCGGTTCGGGCCCTATCGTCATCGGCCAGGCCTGCGAGTTCGACTATTCGGGCACGCAGGCCTGCAAGGTGCTCAAGGACGAGGGCTACCGCGTGGTGCTGGTCAATTCCAACCCCGCAACTATCATGACCGACCCGTCCATGGCCGACCGCACCTACGTGGAGCCCATCACGGCCGAGTTCGTCGAACAGGTCATCGCGGCCGAGCGCCCCGACGCGCTGCTGCCCACGCTCGGCGGGCAGACGGGCCTGAACACCGCCGTGGAGCTCGCGAAAAGCGGCATCCTGGACAAGTACGGCGTCGAGATGATCGGCTGCGACCTTGAGGCCATCGAGCGCGGCGAGGATCGCAAGCTGTTCAACGACTGTATGGCCGATCTGGGTATCGAAACGGCGCGCAGCGGCTACGCCTATTCCATCGACGACGCGCTTGAAATCGTGTCGCGTCTGGGCTATCCGGTCGTGCTGCGCCCGAGCTTCACGATGGGCGGCGCCGGCGGCGGCATCGCGCACGACGAGGACGAGTTGCGCCTGATCGTCTCGCAGGGCCTGGAGCTTTCCCCGGCCGGCGAGGTGCTCGTCGAGGAATCCATCGAGGGATGGAAGGAATTCGAGATGGAGGTCATGCGCGACCGTGCCGGCAACGGCATTATCGTGTGCTCCATCGAGAACTTCGACGCCATGGGCGTGCACACCGGCGACTCCATCACGGTCGCTCCCGCGCAGACGCTTTCCGACATCGAATATCAGCGCATGCGCGCGGCCTCGCTGGCCATCCTGGAGAAGGTCGGCGTGGAAACGGGCGGCTCGAACGTGCAGTTCGCGCTGAATCCCGAAAACGGCCGCATGGTCGTCATCGAGATGAACCCGCGCGTGTCGCGCTCCTCGGCGCTGGCCAGCAAGGCGACCGGCTTTCCCATCGCGAAGGCCGCCGCGCGCCTGGCCGTCGGCTACACGCTCGACGAGATCGTCAACGACATCACCAAGGCAACCCCGGCCTGCTTCGAGCCTTCCATCGACTACTGCGTCGTGAAGGTGCCGCGTTTCGCCTTCGAGAAGTTCCAGGGCACCGACGACACGCTGTCGACGCGCATGAAGGCGGTCGGCGAGATCATGTCGATCGGGCGCACCTTCGAAGAGGCGCTCGGCAAGGCCATGCGCTCGCTCGAAAACGGGCGTGCGGGCCTGAACGCCGACGGCAAGTGCAAGGAAATCCTCGACGAGTCGGCCTTCGACGACCTGGTGGGACGCCCCACGCAGGACCGCATCTTCTACATGGCCGAGGCGCTGCGCCGCGGTTGGACGGTTGAGCGGGTCCATAAGGCCACCGGCATCGACCCGTGGTTTATCAACCGCATGCGCGATATCGTGGTGGTGGAGGAGAACCTGCGCGGAATGAGCCTCGATAGGCTCGATGCCGACGCGTTCCGTCTGCTTAAGCGCATGGGCCTTTCCGATGCGCAGATCGCCCACCTCACCGGCTCCGACGAGGCCACCGTGCGTACATGCCGCAAGCTGCTCGGCGTCGTGCCCGCCTTCAAGACGGTCGACACCTGCGCCGCCGAATTCCCCAGCAAGACGGCCTACCATTACAAGACCTACGATGCCGCCGAAACGGAGGCCCCGGGCGAGCGTACCCGAAAGCGCGTGATGATCCTGGGCGCCGGCCCGAACCGCATCGGGCAAGGCATCGAGTTCGACTACTGCTGCGTGCACGCCAGTTACGCGCTGCACGACGCGGGCTATGAGACGATCATGGTCAACTGCAACCCTGAAACCGTCTCGACCGACTACGACACGTCCGACAAGCTCTATTTCGAGCCGCTGACCTTCGAGGACGTCATGGACATCGTCGATGTGGAGCAGCCCGACGGCGTGGTGGTCACCCTCGGCGGCCAGACGCCGCTCAAGCTCGCCGCGGCGCTCGAGCATGCGGGCGTGCCCATCATGGGCACCAAGCCCGGCGCCATCGACCTGGCCGAGGATCGCGACCGCTTCCGCGCCATCTGCGACGAACTCGGCATCGCCTATCCGGCCGCCGGTCAGGCGTCCACGTTCGAGGAAGCCTGCATCGTCGCCGATCAAATCGGGTTCCCCCTGCTCGTGCGCCCCAGCTACGTGCTTGGCGGGCGCGGCATGGGCATCGTCTACGACGGCAGCCAGCTCGAGAAGTACATGGCGCAGGCAGCCAAGATCACGCCCGACCACCCGGTCTACCTCGACCGCTTCCTGGAAGGGGCCGTCGAGTGCGACCTCGACGCGCTGTGCGACGGCGAGCAGGTGTGGGTCGGCGCCATCATGGAGCATATCGAGGAGGCCGGCATCCATTCGGGCGACTCGGCATGCTGTACCCCGCCGTTCGCGCTGTCCGACGCCATGCAGGCCCAGCTGCGCTCCATCGCGCGCAACCTTGCGCTCAGGTTGGGCGTCGTCGGCCTGCTGAACATCCAGTTCGCCATCAAGGACCAGGTCATCTACATGATCGAGGCGAACCCGCGCGCAAGCCGCACCGTTCCCTTTGCCAGCAAGGCCACCGGCGTGCCGCTCGCGAAGGCCGCGGCGCGCATCATGGCGGGGGAGAAGATCGCCTCGCTTAGCCTGCCGCCCGACGACCGCCGTCTGGAGCACTTCAGCGTCAAGGAGGCCGTGATGCCCTTCGGCCGCTTCCCCGGCGCCGATACCGTGCTCGGCCCGGAGATGAAGTCGACCGGCGAGGTCATGGGCATCAGCTACAACTTCCCGTGCGCCTACGCCAAGACGCAGCTTGCCATCAGCTACAAGCTGCCTGTCGGCGGCAACGTGTTCATCAGCGTGTGCGACCGCGACAAGCGCGCCATCGTCTCCATCGCGCGCGAAATCGTGCGCTTGGGCTTCAATGTCGTGGCCACCGACGGCACGGCGCGCGCCCTGCGTGCGGCGGGCGTCGATTGCCAGCCGGTGAAGAAGATCCACGAGGGCGACCCCAACGTGCGCGACATGCTTTTAGGCGGCGAAATCGCGCTCATGATCAACACGCCGTTTGGCCATGAGACGCGCAACGACGGCTACGAGCTGCGCACCGAGGCGGTCAAGCATGGCGTCACGCAGGTGACCAACCTCGCCGGTGCGCAGGCCATGGTCGCCGGCATGGAGGCCTCCCGTGAGCGCGGCCTTGCGGTCGTGGCCCTGCAGGATTTGCCCCAGCACGACCTTCCCGTGGAAGGCATTGCCGAATAGGTTTTGCGCCTCGGCTCCACACCGGCGTGGCGAAGTCGTGAAAGCCGTCGGGCCTCATTGGTCCGCGGCTTTTCCGTTTGCGTGTTCGTTTGGGGCTGACCTGCGACGGCGCGCCGCGGCTCCGGTAGGTGATGGTACAATTTCGGTAACGTTTCACCTCGCCTGCTTGAAGGCGTGAATAGGGGAAGGAGTTCCGTGGCGCTTGTCAACGAACGGGTGCGCATCCTAAGCAATTCCTGCGTCGGCCCGAACCTGTATCTCATGACGGTCTCATCGCCGTCAATCGCCGAGGCTATCGCCCCCGGTCAGTTCGTCCATATGAAAATCCCGGGCATGGAGGGGCATATCCTGCGCCGGCCGTTCTCGGTCTATGCCGCCGACGTCGCCGCGGGCACGCTCGACATTCTCTACCAGACAGTCGGCTTCGGCACGAAGCATCTCACCGTCATCGACGAGCATTGCGGCCTGCGCAACGACGCCGAGCTTATCGGGCCGGTCGGCAGAAGCTGGGAAGCACCGAGCGGCACTGCGCGTGCGCTGCTCGTCGGCGGCGGCGTCGGTGCGGCGCCGTTGTTCATGCTGTGCCAGAAGCTCGTCGCCGCCGGCGTCGCCGTCGATGTGGTGCTCGGCGCGCAGACCAAGGACGCGCTCGTGTGCCTTGATCGCTACGAGGAGACGCTCGGCTACGCCGTGGCCTGCGCCACCGACGACGGCTCGTTTGGCCGCGAGGGCTTCTGCACCTCGCTCGTCGCCGAGGCGCTAACTGACGCCGCCGCTAAGGGCAAGCCGTACGGCTACGTCGCCTGCTGCGGCCCCGAGCCGCTCATGAAGATCGTTGCGGGCCAGGCGGCGGACGCCGGCGTGCCTTGCCAAATCTCCATGGAAAAGCGCATGGCCTGCGGCGTGGGGGCATGCCTGTCCTGCGTCGTCGACACGGTTGACGGCAAGAAGCGCTCGTGCGTGGACGGCCCGGTCTTCGATGCGGAAAAGGTGGTGTGGTAAATGGCTGAACCCCATGAAGTGCTTGCGCAAACCGCAGCTCCCACGAACGTGAACATGGCGGTCAACCTTGGCGGCCTTGCGATGAAGAACCCGGTCACCACCGCTTCCGGCACCTTCGCCGCCGGGCGCGAATACGCTGATTTCGTCGACGTGTCCTGCTTGGGCGCGGTCACCACCAAGGGCGTTTCTCTCAACGGCTGGGAGGGCAACCCCTCTCCGCGCATCGCCGAGGTCGCCTCGGGCATGCTCAATTCCATCGGCCTGCAGAATCCCGGGGTGGGGCACCTGAAGGACCACGAGCTTGCCTGGCTTAAGGAAGTGGGCGCCACCGCCATCGTCAACGTATCCGGCCACAGCTTTGACGAATATGTCGAGGTCATCGAGGCGCTTGAAGAGGCGCCCGTCGATGCCTACGAGGTCAATATCTCCTGCCCGAACGTCGATGCAGGCGGCATGACCATCGGCACCGACCCGAAGAGCGTCGAGGCCGTGGTGAGCCGCTGTCGTGCGGCAACCGCCCGCCCACTCATCGTCAAGCTCACGCCGAACGTCACCGACATCGCGGAAATCGCCCGCGCGGCCGAGGCCGCCGGCGCCGACGCGCT
Source organism: Candidatus Methanomethylophilaceae archaeon (assembly GCA_963593315.1). Classification (GTDB taxonomy): domain Bacteria; phylum Actinomycetota; class Coriobacteriia; order Coriobacteriales; family Eggerthellaceae; genus Senegalimassilia. The sequence goes on from CAVBAM010000002.1 coordinate 14,708, forward strand.
GTCGATGATCAACACGCTCATGGGCATGGCCATCGACGCCGAGCGCCAGTGCACGCGCACCGCCCGTCCGCTCGCCGGTTTTTCCGGCCCTGCCGTGAAGCCGGTCGCGCTGCGCTGCGTGTGGCAGTGCCATAACGCTGTGAAAGTCCCCATTCTGGGCATGGGCGGCATCGCGACGGGCATCGACGCGGTCGAGTTCATGCTCGCCGGCGCCACCGCCGTCGCCGTCGGCACGGCCAATTTCGTCGACCCCGCATCCACCGTCAAGGTTATCGACGGCATCGCCGAGTACTGCGAACGCCACGGCGTGCGCGACGTGAACGAACTGATTGGAGCTGTGAAATGCTAACGAACTTTTCCGAAATCCCCGAGCGTGACCGCGTCATCGTCGCGGTGGATTGCGGCATCGACGAGACGTTCGAGATTGCCGACAAGCTGCAGGGCAAGGCGAAATGGATGAAGATCGGCATGACGCTGTTCTACGCCAACGGCCCGGCCGTCGTCTACGCGCTCAAGGAGCGCGGCTTCAAGGTGTTTTTGGACCTGAAGTTCCATGACATCCCGCACCAGGTCGAGGGCGCCGCGTATTCCGCCGCCGCTAGCGGTGCGGACATGGTGACCATGCATACGGTCGGCGGCGTGGCCATGATGAGCGCGGCCCAGAAGGGCGCCGAGCGCGCCGCGGCCGAGTACGGCTTTGATGTGCCCATCACGCTCGGTATCACGGTGCTCACCTCCATGAGCCAGGCCTCTCTTGCCGACACCGGCGTCACCCGTCCCATGGCCGAACAGGTGAACGTCCTTGCTGAACAGGCGAAACGCGCAGGAATTTCCGGCGTTGTGGCATCCCCGCAGGAAGCCAGCGCCCTGCGAAGCCTGCTTGGCCCCGAGGGCTACATCGTCACGCCGGGCGTGCGTCCGGCCGGCAGCGCCCTCGGCGACCAGAGCCGCGTCGCCACCCCGGCTCAGGCGTTTGCCAACGGCGCCTCGCATATCGTCATCGGCCGTCCCATCACGCAGGCCGACGACCCGGCGGCAGCTTTCGACGCCATTGTCGAGGAACTGTCCTAGGCGCGAGATTTCGCGTGCGTGATAAGCGGCTCGCCTCGGTCTTGCCGTTTGCTTGCAGTTGCGCCGGCGGTTGGGCGCAGTGATCGGCAAACGGTAAAAGCCGAGGTACAAGCCGCGTTTTGGCTCAAAACTTTTTTGTGATTTGGATAAATGCTGCAATCTGTGGAGCAATTGCGTGCTAGTATCCAACTCAATGTGCCCTATACGAAGGAGATTACAGATGGCTATTCCTCAACTCAGCCCTGAAGATCGTCAGGCCGCTCTCGAGAAGGCCAAGGCCGCTCGCATCAAGCGCGCCCAGGTTCGCGACGACCTTAAGTCGGGCAAGCTGTCGCTGGCTCAGGTCGTCGAAATGAAGGATGACCCGATCGTTGGTCGCATGAAGGTTTCCACGCTTATTGAAACTCTTCCGGGCTATGGCAAGGCCAAGGCCGAGAAGATCATGAAGGAACTGCAGATCGCCGAGAGCCGCCGCCTGCGTGGTCTGGGCGAGCGTCAGCAGACCGCTCTGCTGGACCGTCTGGGATAAAAGACGTGCGCTGCGGAAATCTTTTCGTCATCTCGGGGCCATCGGGTACCGGCAAGGGTACCTTGGTGGCCCGTTTGCTGCGCGAAATCGACGACGCATGGGTGTCGGTTTCGGCCACGACGCGTGCCCCGCGTGCCGGCGAGGTCGAAGGCGAGCATTACTATTTCAAATCGAACGAGGAGTTCGACGAGCTCGTCGCCACGGACGGGCTGCTCGAATGGGCCGAGTACAGCGGTAACCGCTACGGCACGCCTCGTCGCAGCGTCGTCGATCACATGGTGCGCGGTGAGCAGGTCATTCTCGAGATCGACGTGCAAGGCGCCTTCCAGGTGAAGCAGAAGCTCCCGGATGCGCACCTCGTATTCGTCGAGCCTCCCAGCATGGAGGTGCTCGAAGAGCGCCTGCGCGGGCGCGGCACCGAAACGGAAGATGTGATTGCCAAGCGCCTTGCCGCGGCTAAGCTGGAGCTTTCCCGCAAAATGGAGTATGATATACAGCTTGTGAACGACAACCTTGACGAAGCCGTTGCAGAACTGGTTGGCTACGTTAACGAGCAAGCTGAGAAAACGCGAGGGTAAGACCGAATGAGCATTATCGAACCGAGAATCAACGACCTGCTGAACGAAACGGAAAACGACCGTTTCCTGTTGTGCGCCCTTGCGTCCAAGCGCGCCCACGACATCAACGACATGATGCGCGGCCAGCGTGATCGCGCCATCCAGTTGCAGACGGCCGTGGAAATCGCCAAGGCCGCCGACAAGAAGCCGCTTTCCATGGCTTTTGGCGAAATCGCCCGCGGCGATGTTTCCTACGACGCTGAAACCATCGACGCGCAGAATCACTAGATTATTGCCTGCGCCTTCATTGGCGTAAAGGTTTATTGAAGGCTACGGGCCGCTGCGGCGTCCCGGATTTCCATGGTTGAAGGCCGGTGCCATACTGGCTTTCCGTGAAATCCGGGGCAATGCGGCGGCTCGCTTCTTGCATATCCGTACTATTCCTTTTGAGGCGGGAGCTCTATGACCTCGTTCCAACGAATCTGCCTTGTCCACTACCACGAAATCGGGCTGAAGGGCCACAACCGTTCCACGTTCGAGATGCGTTTGCTGAAGAATCTCGAAGCGCTCCTGGTCGATTTCCCGGTGGTCACCATCCATCGTATCTCGGGGCGCTTGTGCGTGTTTTTGAAAGAGGGAACCGATTGGCAGTGCGAGCTGGCATGTGCCGAGCTTATCCGCACGGTTCCGGGCGTGGCGCGCGTTTCTTCCGGCTATAAGTGCGAACGCGACTTGGCCCAGATGGAGCAGGCTGCGCGCGAGGCGCTTTCCGAGGTGGATTCGTTCGAGTCGTTCAAGGTGCAAGCGCGCCGCAACCACACCGATTTCGAGACGAATTCCATGGAAATGAACCGCATCATCGGCGCGGCGCTGTGCGAGGCCTTCCCCGATAAGAAGGTCAAGATGAAGAACCCTGACGTCGAGGTGGGCGTCGAGGTGGTGCAGAACGCGGCGTACGTGTACGCGCGCAGCGTGCGCGGCGTGGGCGGCCTGCCCGTCGGCAGCGCCGGCAAGGTCGTTTGCCTGCTCTCGAGCGGCATTGACTCCCCGGTGGCCACGTGGCGCATGGCGCGCCGCGGCGCGGTGTGCATCGGTGTGCATTTCTCCGGCCGCCCGCAAACGTCCGATTCCAGCGAATATCTCGTCGACGACATCGCGCACGTGTTGGAGAAGTCGGGCTGCATCGCGCGCGTGCATGTGGTGCCCTTCGGCGACTACCAGCGCGAAATCTCGCTGACGGTGCCGCCGCAGCTGCGCGTTATCATGTATCGCCGCCTTATGTTCAAGGTAGCCGAGGAAATTGCGCGCCGCGAGGGCGCCAAGGCGCTGGTGACGGGGGAGAGCCTGGGGCAAGTGGCCTCGCAGACCCTCGATAACATCCGCTGCACCGACGCCGCGGTGGACATGCCCGTCTTCCGCCCCCTCATCGGCACGGACAAGCTGGAAATCATCGAGGCGGCCAAGCAGCTCGGTTCGTTTGAGATTTCGTCCCAAGATGCGCCTGACTGCTGCACGCTGTTCATGCCGCGCAATCCCGAGACGCATGCGAAGCTCGAAGACGTTGAGGCGGCCGAGAAACTGCTTCCCTTCGATGAATGGATTGTCGAGATTGCGGATATGGCTGAACCGCATGACTACGCATGCCCGTCGTATAAGCCGAAGAAGGTCCGTCGGGCCGATGAGGCGTAGGCGCCAGGTTGGTGTAAGGTTTTTCGGCATATAGTGCCGTCTTTTGAGGAGCCCTACGGGGCTCCTTTTGTTTACCTGCGTGCAACGTTGCCGCAAGGTTCGCGCATCTTTCACGCAAGGTTGGTCCTGCATACTCGGTTGAAAAGACTCAGCGGGGGTGCATGATGGATTTCCTTACGTATGCCGATTCGATTCAGGCAAAATTGCATATGGGGCAGGTGCGCCTACCGGTGTTGGTGGGGCTTACCGCGTTTGCGCTGTGTTTGGCGGGGTTGATTGTTGCGGGAGCTGTCGGCGCGTTGAGTGCGCCCACGTTTTCGGTTGAAACGACTCCCTCGCAGGAGGCGCAGGCTGAGCAGGCGCCCGCTGCCGCGAGCGTGTTCGTGCACGTGGCGGGCGCGGTTCACGCGCAGGGTCTCTATGAGCTTGCCGGCGGCTCCCGCGTCCAGCAGGCGATCGATGCGGCGGGCGGTTTTACCGACGACGCGGCCCTCGATGCGCTCAATCTCGCGCGTGTGGTATCCGATGGGGAGCAGATCGTCGTGCCGCGCGTTGCCGTTGCGGAAGAAGCTTCTGAGTCGAGCGGGGCGGACGATGCTGCGTCCGAGCCGGCTGCGACGGATTCGGCCGTGGTTGGCGGAAAGGTCAACATCAATGTCGCTTCGTCCGATGAGCTGCAGACGCTGAAAGGCGTCGGGCCGGCGCTCGCGCAACGCATCATCGACGACCGAACGGCTAACGGCCCCTACAAAACCATCGAGGATTTGAAGCGCGTTTCCGGAATCGGCGACAAGACGTTCGCCAACCTTTCCGGCGGCATATGCGTCGGGTAGCAGGGCGCGGTGCCTCGCCCAGCTGGCTTTCAGGGTTGGTAGATGTCTCGGACGTCCGGGGCGACGAGGCATTTCCCGCCCGTCCCGAGTTGCCGCCCCTTTTGTTCTTCGCGCTCGCGTCCTGGGGCGCCTGCGCATTGCTCTTCGGATGGGGCCGGACGCATGGCGCTATGCTGGTGCCGATCGGTTGCGTGGCTGCGACCGCCGCCCTCGTTACCGTTGCTGCATGGTGGGGCGTGCGTGCGCATTCGGCCCTGTTCGCTCTCGTTCTCGGCGCCGCCATCGGCACCTGTGCGGGGTGCGTCGGGGCTTTCGGGCTGCATCAGCAGCAGGAAAGCCTTGACGGCGCAACAGGTACGTGGACGCTTTCAGTCGCGTCGGACGGAAACGAGGGGGCATTTTCGAAAACGTGTCTCGCGCGCATCGAGACGAGCGGTTTCGGCACCGCGCCGGTCGTCGAGGTGCGCCTGGACACTGACCAGCGTCTTCCGCGCTACGGGGATCGGCTCCTGGTGCAAGGCAAGCTGTCGGCGCCGACTGAGAAGCGCTCAGAATACTGCTGGCAGCACGGGGCGGCGGCCACGCTTTCGGCGAACAAGGTTGAGGAACTTCGCGCGCAAGGCATTGCAGGTGCGGTGACCTTTGCACGCAACAAGGCGATCGACCTGCTCGCCTCGGTTCAACCGACCCAGACGGAAGCAGGCCTGCTCTCGGCGCTTTTGTGCGGTTGGCGACCTTCGCTTGACGAGGAGGTTTATCGAACATTCCAGGTGTGCGGCCTGGCGCATCTCGTTGCAGTGAGCGGTGCTCATCTGTCGCTGGTGGTGTCGTTCGCGGCGTTGGTGCTTTCCCGTGCTCGGGCGCCGAAGCGTGCGACGTTGGTAATCCAGTTGCTGCTGATTGCCTGCTATCTGGTGTTTACGGCCTTCCCGATTTCCGCCGTGCGCGCGGCCGCCATGGCCTGCGCGGGCATGCTCAGCTTCACGGCGCGCCGCCGCGCGTCGTCTCTAAGCGCCCTTTCCGCCTGCATTGCTTTGGTCGTCGTCGTGCATCCAAGCGACGCGCTGTCGGTATCCTTCGCGCTCTCTGCAACTTCAACCCTCGGCATCGTGCTGTTCAACGGGCTCGTTTCGGCATGGATTCGGCAGTGCGCCCCGGCCTGTCCCGATTTCGTTCGCGAGGCGCTGTCTCTCACGCTTTCGTCGTCCGTGCTTTCGCAAGCGCTTTCGATAGCAGTGTTTTCCCAGCTTCCTCTCATATCCCCGCTGGCGAACATTGTTGCCGGCCCGCTGTTCGCACCGCTTTGGTGCACGGGGCTTGCGGCCGTCCTGTCTGCATTCGCAATCGGCGCTAAGGCGCCGTTTTTGCTCGGTGCGGCGTGTCTTCTCGCGCGTATCCTCATTGTGGCTATCGGAGCCCTGGCCGCTGTCCCGTACGCCTGTGTTCCGGCGTCCCTTTCCCTTGTTGCGGCGCTCGCGCTTACGCTTTTCGCTTCGGCCGTGCTTTGGTGTGCCTGGCCGCACCTGACGCGCTTGCGCCTGGCGTTCATATCCTTGGCCTGCCTGGTCGCCATAGTGGCGTTTTGCCTTGTCGCCCCTCTGTTCACGCCGACGCAGCTGGTGATGCTCGATGTCGGGCAAGGGGACGCCTTCCTTTTGCGAAGCGGTAAGGCGAGCGTGCTCATCGACACCGGAAACCAGGAGTCGCTGTTGCGTGAAGGACTGGCGCGGCAGGGCGTCCGCACCCTCGATGCCGTTATCATCACCCATCCCGACGACGACCATATGGGTTCGCTTGCCAGTTTGGCGGGCGTTGTGCGGGTTCGCCAGGTCATCGTCGCTTCCGACGGGCTTTCCTGCTCCTGCAAGAATTGCTCCCGCCTGCGCGCGGATGCGATGAAAGTTGCGGGGGAGGGAGCACTTACCGGCATCAAGGTGGGTGACGCGCTTACCGTCGGGCAATGGCGCCTTACGTGCCTTTGGCCGAGCGCGTATACGGACGAGGGCGGCAACGCGGACAGTCTCTGCTTTGAAGCCGCCGCCGATCCCAACGGCGATGGCGCGCCCGACGTGCGTGCACTCATGGTGGGCGACGCCGAGCACGACCAGCTACAGGAGCTTGTCTGCTCCGGTGCAATCGGCGCCGTCGATATTCTGAAGGTGGGCCATCACGGATCGAAGAATGCGCTCACGCCGGAGCTTGCCCAAGCGCTTCACCCGGTGCTTTCGCTCGTATCGGTTGGAAGCGGAAACCGCTACGGCCACCCCGCGGCCCAGACGGTCGAGTGCCTTGAGCAGACGGGAAGCCGGATCGTGCGCACCGACGAGTCGGGGGATGTTGTCTGCGAATTCTCCGGGGGCGACATCGCCGTGAGGGAGCTGGGGTAGAATGATCGCATGACTGATTCCAAGAACACAACGCTTCTGCCTGCCTACCTCATTGTCGGCGACGATGCGCTCAAGCGCGATCACGTGATGCAGCGCCTGCGCGCCCGCCTCGAGAAGATGGGCGACCTGTCGTTCAATTCCGACACGTTTTCCGAATCGTCCGAGTTCACGGGTGCAGACGTGGTTTCAGCTTGCAACACGGTCCCCTTCGCAAGCCCGGTGCGCCTCGTTGAGGTGCGCGCCGCTGACAAGCTGCTCAAGGCCGACGCCGAGCAGATCGTGTCCTATCTGGCCTCTCCGTGCGAGACGACGGTGTTGGCCTTGGTGGCGGAAAAGCTGGCGAAGAACACGCGCCTGTACAAGGCGGTTGCGGCCTTAGGGAAGAGCGCCGTCATCGCCTGTGACGCCCCGAAGGCGCGGGATCTGCCCAAGCTCGTACGCGATATGGCGCCGGCGCACGGCGTCACCATTTCTCCCGCTGCCGCGCAGCTGCTCGTCGACTTGGCCGGCGAGGACACGGTGCGCCTCGATGCCGAGTTGAAGAAGCTCTCCGTTTCCCATAGCGGCTCGGGTCCCATCAGCGATGCGGAAGTGCGCGAAGCGGTTGCACGTACCGCCGAGGTCAAGCCATGGGAGTTCGTCGATGCGTTTGCCGCGCGCGACACGCGCAAGTGCCTATTGTGCTTGCAGCGCATGAAATCCGAGTCGCCCTATAGCCTGCTTCCTCGTTGCAC
>CAVBAM010000003.1:0-19102 GCA_963593315.1 Candidatus Methanomethylophilaceae archaeon
GTTCCGCGGGCGTGTCAGTCCGGGCACCTTCCGCGCCTGCGGGCTGCTCGGGCCAGGGGTTCGTGGTTTCCGACATGATGGGCTCCTCTCTCGTGCGGGCTCATGCGCGACGAAACGGAAGGCCGTCCCATCGCGTGCATTCTCGCGCGCCGCACGGGGCGACGCGCGTGAAGTCTATTCCTTCGACAGCGCGGTGCACAGCGCGTCGAGCAGCGTGATGGCGAAATGCTGCGCGCTGCGGCCTTCGCCCGCGTCCTTCCACATCACGCCCGGAAGCTCCACGGCGACGCGCGCCGGCTTCGCGGTGCGCACGGCGCCAAGCGCCCCTTCCAGACGCACGGCCAGCGTGCCCTCGGGCGAGAACAGCACGCGCGGGGAGTTGCCGGTATGCTCGTCGGGAAGCACGATATGCACCATGAGCATGTCCTCGTCGGGGGCGACGAGCAGGCTGTCGGCGCTCATGATCTTCGAGGCAGGGTTGGTGGCAAGCGCCAAATTCGACATGCGCGACGCAACCGAGCGGGTGAAGCCCTGCGTACCGAACAGGCACAGCGCATGCTCCTCGAGAACGCCGGCTGCGCGGGCGAAGCCCAGATGCGACGAACCGCGCACCGCCTCCTTGCCCTCCCACGAATGATGCAGGTTGCGGATGGCCGCATAGGTGTAGGCGCCGGCGATGCCGTCGGTGGGCAGGCCCAGGTTCGTCTGGAACTTGCGCAGGGCGAGCTCAGTAAACGCGCCGAACATGCCGTCGACCTCGCCGCAGGCGAATCCGAGCGCGGAGAGCGCCTGCTGCAGCTGCATGACGTCATGCCCGTGCAGATAGGGCATGCGCAGATACAGCGTGCGGTCGCCCAGGCAGTACGACGCATCGACCAAGGCCGACCAGGTTTTTTCGTCAACCTCTTCGCCTTCGGGCAGCTGCGCCTTTGCGCGGAACGCCTTGACGGCCGCGGCCGTTTCCGGGCCGAAGGTACCGTCGATATGCGACGCGTCGAGCAAATCGATGCGGGACAGACGATGCTGCACGTCCTCGACGGCGGCACCGGAGTCGTTGATTTTGATGGTTTCCATACGCCTCGCCTACTTCAAACGGTTGACGAACCAATCGGCCATGGACACCAGAAGGTCGCGCGACGGGGACGGCTTCACCATGTCTATCAGGCGATTCTTGGCGATGCACGTCAGATTCTCGGCATACGTGCGGGCATACTCGATACTGCCGGCTTCCTCCATGATCGCAACCGCCTCGGCAAGCACGGCCGGATCCTTCTCCTTGGCGGAAAGGATGTCAATCAGACGCTGGCGCGCTTCGGGGCGGGCGTTGTTGAGCGCGTGCACAACCACGAGCGTACGCTTGCCCTCGGTGACGTCGTTGCGGAAGTCCTTCTTCGTGGACTCCTCGCTGCCGACCAAGTTGAGCAGGTCGTCCTGGATTTGGAACGCCAGGCCGGTGTCGAGGCCGTAATTGCGCAGCGCCTCGATTTCCGTCTCCGTGCCGCCGCCGATGATGGCGCCCACGGCAAGCGGGACCGCCCCGGAATAGTGGGCCGTCTTGTGCGTGGCCATGACCAGGTAATCTTCCGGCGTGATGTCGTAGCGCCCGTCGCGGGCCCAACCGATGTCGAGCGCCTGGCCCTCGATGGTGCGGCGCGTCATGTCGATAAGCTCGCCGATCACGCGCACCTTGATGGCGTCGGAGAGGTTCTCGTCCTCGACTACCGTGCCATTGACCAGGGAAAGGGCCAAATCGCCTGCGTTGATGGCCAAACCAATGCCCTCGGTGAGGTGCATGCACGGCTCGCCGCGGCGCAACTCCGCCTCATCAGCGATGTCATCGTGGATGAGCGCAGCCGTGTGGAAATGCTCGATGGCGGCGGCGGCGCTGCTCGCAAGACGCATATCGCCGCCGACGGCGCGGCAAGCGGCGAAGCAGATGAGCGGGCGATGGCGCTTCCCGCCGTTTTCGCTGTACTTCTTCAGCGGATCGTACAGATAGCGATCCATATCGGGGTGCGTGCCCGTCGGCAAGTACTCGTTCACCAGGTCACCAACCTGGTTTGCATATGCTGCAAGATACTTTTCGAAAGACTCGGGGGGCTCGGTGACGTCTGCGATGATATCGTTGATGTTCTTCATAGCGCTTTCTTGTCCGATTAGCCTATTTGCTCTCGACATCGTACCACATACGCCGAGGTGCCGCCGAATGCCGACGGCGAGAGGGGCCCATAACCCAAGGAACTTCACGCCGGCGGCCGCGCGCGGGAAAAGTCTGTTATCATGGGCAACGCTTTGATTGCATTCCCCATCGCGGGAAGTTTTTCGGGGGCGTGGCGGAATTGGCATACGCAGCGGACTTAAAATCCGCCGCCGCAAGGCTTGTGGGTTCGAGTCCCACCGCCCCTACCATCCATCTCGGAACAAAAAATCGAGAATCCGCACCCCGTCCTGCGCGGCAGCACAAGCGTCCGCACATCTACGCAGCCCGGCGCGGGACAAACCGCCTGCGCGCAAAACCTCTACTTATTTCCTCGACGCATCCAGGATGATGCCCTGCAGGATATCCGATTCGCTCACGGTGAAGGCATCCGCACCCATCACATCCATCAGCGTCTGCATGATGACCAGGCCCGCCACGATCACCGGGGCACGCCCGGGGTCGAGCCCCGCCACACGTCCGCGCGCTTCCACATCGACCGAGGCAAGCATGTCGAACACGCCGTCAAGGTCTTCCCTAGTAACGCGTTGTTTATGAACGCGGGAGCTGTCGTAGACCTTAAGGCCGTCGCGCACCGCGACCACCGTCGTCGCCGTCCCGGCGACCGCAACCATGCGCCCAATCCCCCGGCCGGCGCCCGGCGCGCAGGAGAGCACGTCTATGAAACCCTGGCGGATCCAGGCGCGCGCCGCATCCAAATCGGCATCGCTGGGGGGATCGGAATGGATGAACTTTTCGGTGACGCGGCGACAGCCGATATCAAACGAGTGCGACCAGGCCGGCTTTGCGCCGCCGCGCCCAAACACCACTTCCGTCGACCCTCCCCCGATGTCCACCACCGCCAGGTCCTCGTCGGCAAAGTCACAGGAAGCGCCCAAGAACGACAACGCCGCCTCATGCTGGCCCGGGACGACCGTCAGGCGCACGCCCAGGCGCTTAAGCGCGGCGACGAAGTCGGCGGCGTTACTTGCGTCCCGCGACGCCGACGTCGCGACGGCGATGGTGGTCACGGGAGCATCGGGGGCTGCGAAGGAGTCGCGCACCGCGCAATAGCCCTCGACGATGTCCGCCACACGCGCAATGGCCTCGGGCTTGAGCATTCCCGTCGCGTCCACCCCTTCGCCGAGGTTGGCAATGGCGTATTCGTGGTCGAACTCGTGCAGCTTGCCCGCGCAGTCCACGTCGGCGACGAGCATGCGGCAGGTCACCGTTCCGATGTCGATGGCGGCATAGCGCCCGGGGCGCACGGTTTCAAAGCGGGCTTCGGCGTTTCGCATGGGTTTCCCTATTTGTAGGCGAACACGACGTCGAGCACCGGCGAGTACCAGGTGGTCGGGGCCTGCACGCTGTCGGACGAGATGTTGGCAACCACCGTGGAGCCCGAATCGCTCGACGAGGTGCTCAAACCGGAAACGTATGCGGTCTCCTCGCCCTTTTTCACCCAGCCGAGCTGGTCGTGCGCGCGCTGTTCGACGCCCGAATCGGTTTGCAAGGCGTCGACGTCGCTTTGCAACGTGCTGTTGCGATCGGCGAGCGCCTCGTATTCCAAAGCAAGCTTGTCATAATTGCGCACACTGCAGTAATACTGCTGCGCCGTGGGGTACAGCCAAATGACGGCCACGACCATACAGGCACACGCGATCGCGCTCACCAGAAACTGCCGGGACTGCAGCAGAGCGGAGAGCGAGAAGGCGGACTTGCGAGCCCTGCGGGCCTTCGCGGGGCTCTCCTCGGCCTGCATGCGCTGCGCACGGCGCGCGTTCGCCCCCATTTCGCCCTTGTACACGGCTGCGCGGGGGCCGTCGGCCGCCTCGGCCTGGCCACCGAACTGCTTGTCGAAGGCGCGTCCAGCCTTCTCCTTAGCACGGGCACGGCGCTTCGCCTCGCGGCGATCGGCGGCCGTTATTTCGCGCGACTCGGCGCCGCGCCTTCTGTCGGATCGGCCCTGACCAGCCTCTTCGTCCGCTACGGAACGCGCCTGACGACGCGACGTGGCGCGAGCGGATTCGATCTGCTCCCCTCGGCGGGCACGCGCCGAACGCCCGTTATCCCGCTTGGCCGCGTTTTTGCGTGAACGCTTGCCACGCTTGCTGCGGGAATCAAGAAACGCGGGGTCGTCAACGTAGGTGTGGGAAAAGTCGTCTTCGGAAAGATACGACAGCAAAGGCGAGTTTTGGCGGCGGCGCGCAGTGCCCGATGCACGCGATGTCGAGCGCGACGCGTCTTGACGTGCGTCATCGAACGAAAGAATGTGAGCCTGCTGCGCCATGAAGGACCGCCCCTTAGCTGCTGGATCGAATGGAGTGTGGTAATGCTAGAAGCTAACTCGCAGAATAGCATGCCCCGCACGGCGAAACCATGCAGGGCATGAAAGCTACGCCCGCCTTCCACATGCGCGGAGGGCGGGCGCCGAAGCCAATTCGTGAAAGCGTCGGGTTAATCCAGGTCGAGCTTCTTGATGTAGGCGCGCCACTTCTCGAACGACTCGTCGCTGATGGCGTGCTCCATGAGGCAGGCCTCGTTCTCGGCCACCTCTTCGGGAATGCCCAGGGCCTTGTTCAGGAATTTCTTGAGCAAGCGATGGCGATCGTAAACCGCCGTGCCGTAGGTGTAGCCCGCATCCGTCAGCGTCACGTCGCCGTAATAGGGCTGCTCGGCGAGCGCCTTTTCCTTCAACGCGGTGACGGCTTTATTCACGGACGCCTTCGAAACGCCCATCTTGTTCGCAATATCAACGGAGCGAACCGACACCTCGGTCGTCCCTCCGAGCATAACGATGGCCTCAAGATAGTCTTCGTGCGACTTCGACATCTTCTCCATGGGGCCCTCCTTTCATAGCTTGTGCCACTGTACCACAAAGGTTCGGCATCTTCGGAAAATGATAGGAAATGCCCTGCTCAGGCAACCAATGGTAACAATTGGGAAAAGAAGGGGCCGACGAGGGCGGAGAGGGGGGTAGATGCCCTCGTCGGCTGTGCTGTGTGGTGTCGGCCAGACGAGAGGAGCCTCACCACCGGGTCAGCAAAAAAGGAAAGGAGTTCAGCTGACGAGGAGGATGTTTCGCTCAGCTGACATTTGTCAGTATAGGGAAACTTTAGTAACCCGTCAATAACTTTTCTGAAAAAAGTTTTCCGTGGGTGATACCTACGGCATGCGGCATCGGGCCGACGGGCGCCCCGTACCGCGATGCGGGGCTTACCGGCGCCTTACAGCGCCTTCCCACGAAGCACCACGCCAGCCACCTCCAGGTCGCGCGTGAGCACGACGGCATCGGCAATGTAGCCGGGCGCGATGACCCCGCGCTCCCCTTCCAGGCCCAACGCATGGGCCGGGTTGACGCTGGCGGCCTTCACGGCGCTCGTCAGGGGAATGCCCATCTGGCGAACCGCGGTCCGCAGGCAGTCCATGACGGTACTCACGCTGCCGGCGAGCGAACCGTTCTCGATGGTGGCGCGGTTCCCCTTCACGAAGAACTGCTGCCCGCCCAGCTCGTATTCGCCGTCGCCCAAACCGCACGCGCGCAGGCTGTCGCTGATCAGGATCATGCGGTCGTCGCCGAACAGGGCGAACGCCAGGCGAACCATCGCCGGATGGATATGCACGCCGTCGGCGATGATCTCGGCAGTCACGTCGCCGCGCTCGGCGCCCGCGGCAATGGGGCCCGGCTCGCGATGATGCAGGCTCGGCATGGCGTTGAACAGGTGCGTCATATGTCGCGCACCCGCGTCGAAAGCCGCACGCGCCGTCTCGTAGCTAGTTGCCGTATGGGCGAGGGAAACACGCACGTCATGCGACACTTCGTAGATGAAATCGAGGTTGCCCGGCTGTTCGGGCGCGACGTCGATCAGCTTCACGAGCCCGTCTGCTGCCTGCTGCAGGCGGGCGAATTCCTCCACGCTTGCAGGTCGCACGTAGGCCGGATTCTGCGCGCCGACCTTGTCGGGCGCAATGAACGGCCCTTCGAGGTTAATGCCGACGAGGGCGGCCTCATCGGACGCTAAACCAGCTCGAACATGGTTCGCCACCGCGCCGACGATGGGAGCCAGACGCTCTTCGGGAAGCGTCATTGTGGTCGGGCAGATGGCGGTCACGCCGCAAGAAGCCTCGAAGCGGGCGATGTCCGCGATTCCCTCATCCGAGGCGTCGCAGAAATCCCGCCCCATCGCGCCATGCAGATGCACATCGATAAGGCCTGGGATCACATATCCGCCCGCTGCGTCCACGTCTTCCGGGCCCGCTGCAGCCGATCCCGCCGGTTCGAAGCGCGCAAAGCGATCACCCTCGATCACCACGTCGAGCTCTCGAAAGCACTGCCCATCGAACACCAGGCCGTTCACGATACGCATCACGTCAGCTCCTTCTCTCGCAGTTCGCGCTTCCATGGAAACACTCGCGCAGCGGGCGCTACAGCAACGAACCTGCCTCGGCATCAACCACCACGGTGACGTTGGGATGCAGCTGCAGCACGCTGGCCGGAACCCGCGGCGTCACCGGCCCGAAGAACGCGTCGTGCACGATCTGCGCCTTGTCCGAACCGCTGGCGACGACCAGGATGGCGCGCGCCTTCATGATGGTTCCGATGCCCATGGTGTACGCTTCGCGCGGAACGTCGTCGGACGAAGCGAACAAGCGGCTATTGGCGTTAATGGTGCTTTCCGCCAAGCCGACCACATGCGTGCGCACGGGAAATTCGTCGCACGGCTCGTTAAAGCCAATATGCCCGTTATGTCCAAGGCCCAGCAGCTGCAGGTCAATGCCGCCGGCTTCCGCGATTGCTTCCTCGTAGTCAGCGCACGCCGCCTCGGCGTCGGGGTTCGAACCGTCGGGAACATGCGTCGCTTCCGGGCAGACATCGACATGATTGAACAGGTTCTTCTGCATGAAATAGCGGTAGCTCTGCTCGTGTTCGGGATCAAGCCCGCGGTATTCGTCCAGATTGAACGTGGTCACGCCCTCGAAGCTGATTCTGTCGGCTTCGAAGTCTTCCACCAAGTCGGCGTACAGGCCGATAGGCGTGCTGCCCGTCGCCAACCCGAGCGTGCTCGCCGGATCGACGATCACCTGCGCGGCGATGATGTCGGCCGCGCGCCTGCTCATATCGTCGTACGTTTCCTCAATGAACAGCTGCATCCTGTCCTACCTTTCCCCTCTTAACATGTTTGCCCGTTATACAACGTTTCCCCTTCGCCGCACAGGGACTATGTCCAGAATTGCACCGTTTCAACGATATCCTGGTACGACCAGGGATAAATGTCCGAGAACCAGCCCGTTTCGGGGATGAAGCACACCAGTGCGCTATACAGCACCGACAGGGACACCACGCACAGCAACACCTTCATGAGCAGCACGTGAGTCGTGGAACCGTGCCGCATGTTCTCGTTGACGACGAAGGCGAGCAGCACGGCCGCCGCTAAGAACATGAAGCTGAAATCGGCGAAATAGCGCTGCAAGATACCCGCCATCTCGGCGTCCATGAGCGCCACGACCACGCCGCCGAAAATGAGCGCGATGATGACGCCGGCGATGGTGCGCGTGGAACGCGTACGGAAACGAAGCTCCAGGATGCGGCGCGAAAACGGCAGGATCCATAGGATAGGCAGGCAGGCGAGGATGCCGCCGAACGTGACCTCCCTGATGGTTTGCCCCAAATACGTCGTGTCGAACGTGGTGGCACTTAGATAGGGGAACACGCCGCTGACGTTGGGGGGCTGCAGGAAGTAGGCGAACAGCGCGGGAGCCAAGCGCCCGATGTTCCACCCGCGCTTGGTCATGTCGTTGACCGTCAAGTTGTAGTTAGCGCCGAAGTCGGTGAAGCTTCCGAAACGTGCATAGTTGTAGAGCATCAACCCGGCAGCAACAACCACATACGGAGCGATGAGACAGGCAAACTCAATCGCACCCTTGCGCGTCAGAATGGACCGCTTCGTGATGTACTTTCGCCAGAACAGGGGGAAGGCCACCAGCGACAACACTATGAGCTGCGGACGGCAGCCAACAACCAGCGCCATGCACAAGCTACCGCCCAAATACCAACCGCAGGGACGCTCGGACGCACGCCCGCGCATCCAAAAGTACAAACCCCATACCGAAAATGCCAGGCCGAGCGAAATCGGCAGGGAATAAAACGTCGGGAACTTCAGCAGATACAAGACACCGCAACACATGACCAGAGGTATTTGCAGCAGCAAATACAGTCCCAGGCTCACGCGTTTGAAATGGTATCGGGCGAAGCGATCGAGCAGAGCCGAGCAGCCGAGCACGAACGCAAGCACCGCAATGAGCACGCCTATGGCCGTGGGGAAATTAGCGCCCGTAAGTAGATAGAACGGAAGGTAGAACAGCAAAACCGGAACCACGCCGAAGTAGACATAGTAGTGCCCGTCGTGGTAGGCGACGTCGAAGAGGTACTCCTCCCCCGTCTCCTTCTGCAGCTCGTCGCGCGCGCCCTTGTCGTACGGATCATCCATATCCTGAAGCCATTGCGGAGGCTCTTCGTCGAGGTAGAGCTGCCCGTGCGCCATCGCCCGCGCAAGCTCGGCGTATTGCTGCGCGTTGTCGCCGCCGACCTTGAACGTGTTCGCGATGCTCACGCCATCCCATGAACCGCTGTTGTACGAACTGGTGGCGACGCCGACCAAATTCGACCCCATGAACAAGTACGAGCTGAGCAACACCGCTTCCACCGCGACGGCGGCGATGATGGCCGCCTTCGACTTACGGGGATTCGAGACGATACCAATGCGGTAAATAGCCGAACGGGGACGGAAGATATATGCCAAGGCAAGCAACCCGAGCGTCAAGAGAAAACGCGTTTGATTGAAGATGAACGGTTCGCGAGCATTCACGGCAACATCGGAAAGCAACACCGGATAGCTCACGTCATCGCCCGTGATCGTGATTTTCAGGTTGTTCACCAAACCCGTCGTGTTCAGGTTGATGAACTCGCTTTGATCGCACAGCGTATTCACTTCCACATCCGGAACGCCGACCGTGTACTCCGTCGAGTCGAAATAAGTCTTATGCGCCTCGTCGGTGAACTGGATTTTCACCGTCAACTGCTGGGCTGGTTGCCGATAATCGAAGTTCAACCAGAGGTTATGGACCTCACAGTTGAGGTTCGTGAACTCTATGACGTGATTGACTTCCGTGATGCGATACTGATCGTCGGTGGTCTTGGAAAGGGCGAGCCTGTTATCCAGGTTCGTGGTGTGATATCCGGCGGTGCGGAAGTAGTTGATATTGAAAACGAAGGTTTCCAGCATAAGCGCAATGAGCACCAAGACGGCAATGCGCTTCGCAACGCGCTTGACGGAAGCGCCATAGCGTCTGTTGAAGTCGGAAACCCCATACGTTATGTTCTGTCGAAGTGTAGGCATACGAGTGGTCAGTATACGGCAAAACAAAAGGATGGGGTACTTGACCCCATCCTTTCATCAGGTAGCTGTTATAGCCTTCCCTTAGCGCTTGCGCCCTAAACTACAGGCCGAGCGCCTTTTCCACGTCGGCGAAGACGACATCGACATCGCGATCGCCGTCGATGGAGACCAACAGGTCGCAGCCGCGGTAGTAGTCGATCAGCGGAGCCGTGGACTTCTCGTAGACCTCGAGGCGGTTGCGCACCGTGGCCTCGTTGTCGTCGTCGCGCTGATACATCTCGCCACCGCAGGAGGGGCAGGCGGCGTCGGCAGCCGTACCGATCTGGCCGCACTCCTTGCAAAGACGACGCGAGGTAAGGCGCTTGACGATGGCCTCGAAGTCAACGTCGATGAGCAGAGCGGCGGACAGCGGACGATTCAGCTCGGCAAGCATGGAATCAAGGGCGACGGCCTGCGTGGTCGTGCGCGGGAAGCCGTCCAGGATAACGCCCTTTTCGGTATCGGGCTGCTGAATGCGTTCCTTCATGAGGTCGATGATCAGGTCGTCGGGAACCAAGTCGCCGGCATCCATGTAGCTCTTAGCCTTCAGGCCGAGCGGAGTCTGATTTTTAACAGCGGCGCGAAGAATGTCGCCGGTGGAGATATGGCACATGCCGCAGTCTTCAACGAGCTTAGCAGCCTGCGTGCCCTTGCCGGCGCCCGGGGCGCCCAACAGAACGATGTTCATGAGAAGCATCCTTTCAGCTTTGCAAATAATGCAGTTCGCATCATAACAAAAAGGGAGGGCCTTACAGACCCTCCCTTTAGCACAACCTCAACTATTCCCTATTTGAAGAAACCTTCGTAGTTGTGCATCTTAAGCTGGCTTTCCACCTTGCTCATCGTGTCAAGCGCAACGCCGATCATGATGAGGATGGACGTGCCGCCGAACGCCTGGATGAGCTGGTTGCCCGTGAAGTAGAAGATCATCGTGGGCACGACCGCGATAACGGCGATGAAGATGCCGCCCGGCAGCGTAACGCGATGCAGCACGTTCTTGATGTAGGTAACCGTAGCGGAACCCGGACGCACGCCGGGGATGAAGCCACCCTGCTTGCGCAGGTTGTCGGCCGTTTCCTCGGGGTTGAACACCATGGACGTGTAGAAGTACGCGAAGAACACGATGAGGAACACCGTCAGGATCCAGTTAACCCAACCCGTGGAGATGGCGTCGGCGAAAGCCGTGAGCCAGCCCACGTTGAACAGCGCCGCAAGCTGAGCCGGGAAGTAAATCAGGCAGCTTGCGAAGATGATCGGGATAACGCCGGCAGCGTTGACCTTCAGCGGGATGTAGGTGGACTGGCCACCCATCATCTTGCGACCCTGCACGCGCTTGGCGTAGTTCACCGGGATGCGACGCTGCGCACGCTCGATGAAAATGATCGCGGGGATGCACACGAGCACCACGACGAGGATGAGCGCCGTGATGGCAATGCCCATGCCCGTGTCGGACTGCAGGTTCACCGAGCTGAAGATGGCGGAAGGAACGCGCGACACGATGCTCACGAAGATGATGAGCGACATGCCGTTGCCCACGCCGCGCTGGGTGATAAGCTCGCCCATCCACATGATGAACGCCGTACCGGCGACCAACGTGAACACGACGAGGATATCGGTCAGCACCTCGGGCACCTCATCGGTGAAGACGACGCCGTACTGCGCGGACTTGAACAGCAACAGGTAGCCGATCGCGTTGATCAGGCCCAAGCCCAGCGTGAGGTAACGCGTGACCTGCGTGATCTTGCGACGACCCGTCTCGCCTTCCTTGGCCCAACGCCCGACAGCCGGGATAACGCCCTGCATCAACTGCATGATGATCGATGCCGTGATGTAAGGCATGATGCCCAGCGAGAACACCGAGAAGTTGGACAGGGCGCCGCCGGTGAACAGGTCAAGCATGGTCATGGACACGCCGGAATCCTGGAAACGGTCGGCGAATTCATGGAACGGAATGCCCGGAACCGGCACATAGGCGCCGAAACGGTACAGCGCCAAGATTGCGAGCGTGAAGAGAATCTTCTTACGCAGCTCGGGAACCTTGAACGCTTCGACGATTGAGCTTAGCAAGGCTCTTCGACCTTTCCTCCGGCCGCCTCGATCTTAGCCTTGGCGGAAGCAGACACCTTGTCGACCTTGACGGTGAGGGCCTTGGTGATTTCGCCGTCGCCGAGAACCTTCACGAGCGCGTCCTCGTGCTTGATGATGCCCTTGGCCTTCAGAGCGGCGCCGTCGACGGTCTCGCCAGCCTCGAACTTCTCGTCCAGACGGGAAACGTTGACCGGCAGGTATTCAACACGGTTGATGTTGCGGAAGCCGGGCAGCTTCGGCAGACGACGAGCCAGCGGAGTCTGGCCGCCCTCGAAGCCGACGCCCTTGCCGCCGCCGGAGCGGGACTTCTGGCCGTTCATGCCGCGGCCGGCGGTCTTGCCGTAGCCGGAGCCGTTACCACGGCCGACGCGCTTACGGTTCTTGCGGGATCCCGCTGCAGGCTTGAGGTCTTTGAGTTCCATGTTTCTTCTCCTTGAAGATCGCTTGTTCCGGGCAGGTGCCCGGCGCCGGCAGCTCGCCGCCGGCAAACTTCCAATACAGCCGATTGGCGCGCCAGCCGAGCTGACACGCCAATCGAAAATTCTACCTTATTCAGGATAGTATGCCAAGGGTGAACCTTGTGAGCTTTACAGCTCCTCCACCTTCACGAGATGCTTCACCTTGAAGATCATCCCGCGAACGCTCTCGTTGTCCACGAGGTCCTTGGAACGGCCGATCTTGCCCAGACCCATGGCCTTGAGCGTAGCCAGCTGGTCCTTCTTGTAGCCGATGGAGCTTTTCACCTGCGTAACGCGCAGGGTCTTCTTAGCGTCAGCCATTAGTCCTACTCCTTCCAGCCGTAGATCTTGGCCACGGAGGTGCCACGGCGCTCGGCGACAGCCTCGGGGCTCTCGAGCTCCTTGAGGCCCTCGGCAGTAGCCTTGACGACGTTCATCACGTTGTCGGTGCCCAGGGACTTGCACAGCACGTTTTCGATGCCGGCAAGCTCCAGGACGGCACGGGCAGCGCCGCCAGCGATAACGCCGGTACCGGGAACAGCGGGCTTGATGAGCACGCGGCCGGCACCGAACTCGCCGATGATCTCGT
Organism: Candidatus Methanomethylophilaceae archaeon; assembly: GCA_963593315.1. GTDB lineage: Bacteria > Actinomycetota > Coriobacteriia > Coriobacteriales > Eggerthellaceae > Senegalimassilia. Next base: position 12,769 of record CAVBAM010000003.1, read on the forward strand.
GAGGAAGCGTGGCGCCCTCGGGAGTCACCGGGACGGTGAACATGTTCTTCTTCGCGTCCTCGACGCCCTTCTTGATGGCGATCGGCACTTCCTGGGACTTGCCCATGCCGACGCCGACGCGGCCCTTGCGGTCACCGACGACGACGAGCGCGGTGAGACCGAAACGACGGCCGCCCTTGACAACCTTAGACACGCGGTTGATGTAAACGACGCGCTCCTCGAGCTCGGGAACAGCGGCGTCCTGTTGTTTGTTGCGAGCCATATAGACTACGTCCTTTCTAGAACTTCAAACCAGCCTCACGAGCGGCGTCGGCCAGAGCCTTGACGCGCCCATGATACAGGTTGCCGCCACGATCGAACACGACCTCGGTGATGCCGCATTCCAGAGCCTTCTTGCCGGCGATCTCGCCCAGGGCGGTAGCGCCCTCGACGTTCGCACCGGACTTGCCGGTAGCCTTGAAGTCTGCACCCAGGGTGGACACGCCGCACAGCGTCTTGCCGGCCACGTCGTCAACGAACTGGACATACAGATTGGAGTTGCTGCGCGTCACGCACAGGCGGGGACGCTCCGGGGTGCCGGAGATCTTGCCGCGCACGCGACGATGGCGACGGGCCAGCGCAGCTTGCTTTTTCTGAAGCTTATTCATGGTGATCCCTTCGTTCAGTTACGCTTGCGCGCCTAGTCCTTGCCAGCCTTGCCAACCTTGCGACGCACGTGCTCGCCCTCGTAGCGAATACCCTTGCCCTTGTAGGGTTCAGGCTTGCGCCAAGCGCGAACGTTCGCGGCCACCTGGCCGACCTGCTCCTTGGAGACACCGTGCACGATGATCTCGGTCTGGCTCGGAACCTCGAACGTGATGTTCTCGGGGCACTCCATCAAAACGGGGTGCGAGAAGCCGAGCTGCATCTCCAGATCCTTGCCCTTCAGCGCGGCACGATAGCCGACGCCGACGAGCTGCAGCTTCTTCTGGTAACCAGCGGAAACGCCCTCAACCATGTTGCTGATGAGCGTGCGGGTCAGACCATGGAGGCTCTTGGCCTCACGGGAATCGTCAGGACGGGAGACGATGATCTCCTCGCCTTCCTGAGCGATGGTCAACATCGGGTTGAACTCACGGGTGAGCTCGCCCTTCGGGCCCTTGACCGTCACAACGTTGCCGTCGATCTTCACGTCGACGCCGGCAGGAACGGTAACGGGCTGCTTGCCGATACGAGACATACCTTATACCTTCTTTCCTACCAGATGTACGCGATAACCTCGCCGCCGATGCCCTTTTTGCGGGCGTCGCGGTCGGTCATCACGCCGTTGGACGTCGAGATGATTGCAGTGCCGAGGCCACCGAGCACGCGGGGCAGCTCGTCCTTGCCGGCGTAGATGCGCAGGCCGGGCTTGGAGATGCGCTTGATGCCGCGGATGGTCTTGGCCTTCTTCTCACCATACTTGAGAGTGATCTCGAGCGTGGCACGCGGATCGCCGTCGACGACCTCGTAACCAGCCACATAGCCCTCTTCCTGCATGATGCGGGCAATCTCGACCAGCTTCTTGCTGGAGGGCATGGAGACCGTAGCCTTGCCGGCAGAGTTAGCGTTACGCACACGCGTAAGCATATCTGCGATAGGGTCAGTCATGGTCATAGTAAGTTTCTCCTTTGGTTCTAGATGAGCCGATCGGTTCGGTTCGGATGAGCGCCCTTAACGCCCCCGCCTGAACCGTGGCACACCCGTGCGTACCTAGTTCGTAAGGTTTACCAAGAAGCCTTGGTCACGCCGGGCAGCTCGCCTTTGTTGGCCAGCTCGCGCAGGCACACGCGGCACAGGCCGAACTTACGGTAGTAAGCGCGCGGACGTCCGCAACGCGTGCAGCGGTTGTGCTGGCGCGTGGAGAACTTCGGCTCACGCTTGCTTTTGGCGATCATCGATTTCTTTGCCATGCAAATCCTTCTTTCTGTTTCCAAGTTCGGCGGCTGCCGAACTCTAAACTGCCTGCAGGATGGCCTGGCCGGCCATCCTTACGGTTAATCGAAAGGTTAGTCGCGATCCTTGAACGGGAAGCCCAGGTCGCTCAGCAGGGCGAAGGCCTGCTCGTTGTCCTCAGCGGTGGTCACGAACGTGATGTCCATGCCGCGCGTGCGGTCAACCTTATCATACTCGATCTCGGGGAAGATCAGCTGCTCGGTGATGCCGAGGGTGTAGTTGCCGCGGCCGTCGAAGCTGTTCGGGTTGATGCCGCGGAAGTCACGGACGCGCGGAAGCGCCGTGGCCAGCAGACGGTCCAAAAACTCCCACATGCGGTCGCCGCGCAGGGTGACCTTGCAGCCGATGGCCTGGCCCTCGCGCACATGGAAGCCGGCGATGGACTTCTTGGCGCGGGTGATGCAAGGCTGCTGGCCGGTGATGATGCGCAGGTCGTTCATGGCGTTGTCGAGCAGCTTGTGATCGGAAGCGGCAGCACCGACGCCCATGTTGACAACGATCTTCTCAAGGCGCGGAACCTTGTTGATGTTGTCGATGTTCAGCTCAGCCTCGAGCTTCTTCACGATCTCGTTCTTGTACTTCTCTTTCAGGCGAGGAGTAGTCATTTCACATAATCCTTTCGATGAATTAAACGCAGGATTACCGACCCTGCGTCCCTCTCCGCGCAGCGGCGAGGGTCATAGTTGCGAGGGGCCCGCAGGGCGCGGGCCCCTCGCGATGACATTATTTGTCGATATCCTTGCCGCACTTCTTGCAGACGCGGACCTTCTTGCCGGCCTCGTTGATGCGCTTGCCGGTACGGGTGGGCTGCTTGCACTCGGGGCAGACGACCATGACGTTGGAGACATGGATGGCCGCCTCGGTGCTCATGATGCCGCCCTGGGGGTTCTGCTGGGTCGGACGCATGGCCTTCTTGACCATGTTGACCTTTTCGACCACCACGCGCTGCTTGGTGGGCAGGGCACGCAGGATCACACCCTCCTTGCCCTTGTCCTTGCCGGACAGGACGCGGACGGTGTCGCCTTTTTTGACGTTCATGCTGTTCATTGCGATAACCCCCTTTACAGCGTCTCAGGTGCCAGGGACACGATCTTCATGTACTTCTTCTCACGCAGCTCGCGAGCGACGGGCCCGAAGATACGGGTGCCGCGGGGAGCGCCGGAAGCGTCGATCAGGACAGCGGCGTTCTGGTCGAACTTGATGTAGCTGCCATCGGCACGGCGAACTTCCTTCTTGACGCGCACGACGACGCAGCGCACGACATCACCCTTCTTGACAGCGCCGTTGGGCATAGCCTCTTTGACGCTGCAGATGATCACGTCGCCCAGGCCCGCGTAACGGCGCTTCGAGCCGCCGAGGACCTTGATGCACTGCACCTTGCGGGCGCCGGAGTTATCGGCAACCGCGAGCATGGTTTGCATCTGAATCATTGCTTCAACCTATCTTTCAATCGATATCTGACGGGATCGGGGGTGAGGCTATTTAGCCTTCTCGACGATCTCCACCAGGCGCCAGCGCTTCTTCTTGGACAGCGGACGGGTCTCCATGATGGTCACGGTATCGCCGACGCCGGCCTCGTTGTTCTCGTCATGCGCATGGAACTTCTTGGTGGTCGTCATCATCTTCTTGTAGACCGGATGAGGCTTGCGGGAGCTCACCTCGACCACGATGGTCTTGTCGTTGACGGCGCTGACCACGATGCCCTGACGGACTTTGCGCTGATTACGCTCTTCGCTCATAATTTCATCCTTCCTTTATGCGCTCAGCTCACGGGCGCGCATCTCGGTCTGGATGCGAGCGATGTCCTTCTTGACCTGCTTCACGCGTGCGGTGTTGTCAAGCTGGCTCGTTGCCATCTGGAAACGCAGGTTGAAAAGTTCAGCGCGCGCTTCCTTGAGTTTGGCCTGCAGATCGTCTGCGGACAGCTCACGGATCTCTGCTGCTTTCATTTACTCCTGCCCTTCCGTTTCCTTGGAAACAATCTTGCACTTGATGGGCAACTTGTTGATGGCAAGACGGAGAGCCTCTTTGGCCGTCTCCTCGTCAACGCCGTCGATCTCGAACATGATGCGGCCGGGCTTGACGACCGCTACCCATGCCTCGGGATTGCCCTTGCCGGAACCCATGCGGGTTTCAGCCGGCTTCTTGGTGATCGGCTTATCCGGGAAGATGGTGATCCAGACCTTGCCGCCACGCTTCATGCAACGGGTCATTGCAATACGAGCAGCCTCGATCTGGCGGTTGGTGATCCAGTGGGCTTCCAGGGCCTGGATGCCCCAGGTGCCATGATTCAGACGGGTACCACCCTTGGCGCGGCCCTTCATGGAACCACGCTGCACCTTGCGGTGCTTAACGCGCTTAGGTACGAGCATTACTTGCGCCCCCTCTCATTGCGGTCGCCTCGACGGGAACGGTTCGGACGGGAGTTGCCCTCCAGCGCCGGCTGCGGAGCCTTCTGGCCCGGCAGGACCTCGCCGTGGTACACCCACACCTGCACGCCGATGGAGCCCATCTGCGTGGAGGCGGTGCAGAAACCGTAGTCAACCTTCGCACGCAGCGTGTGCAGCGGCACGCGACCCTCGCGATACCACTCGCGGCGGCTCATCTCGGCACCGCCGAGACGGCCAGCGCACTGGATGCGGATGCCCTTGGCGCCCGACTTGCGAGCGGACTGCACGGCCTTGCGCATGGCGCGACGGAACGCGACGCGGCCCTCGAGCTGCTCGGCGACGGACTGAGCGATCAGGTTGGCATCGAGCTCGGGGCGCTTGACCTCGACGACCTCGATGTTGACCGGACCGTCGGCAACCTTTTCGAGCTTCTTGCGCAGAGCGTCGATTTCGGCGCCCTTCTTGCCGATGACCACGCCCGGGCGAGCGGTGGTGACGATGACCTTGATCTTGTCGCCGGCGCGCTCGATCTCGATCTTGGAGACGGCGGCACGGGCCAGCTGCTTGTCAAGGAACTTCCTGATGGCCAAGTCGTTTGCCAGGTTCTTGGCGTAATCCTTGTCGGCGTACCAGCGGCTACGCCAATCCTCGGTGATGCCGAGGCGGAACCCGGTAGGGCTTACCTTCTGACCCATAGACTTTAAGCCTCCTCTCGCGGTGCGACGATGATGGTGATGTGGCTCGTGCGCTTGCGGATGCGCGAAGCGGAACCCTTGGCGCGCGGACGAATGCGCTTGAGCGTGGGGCCTTCGTCAACGTAGGCCGTCTTCACGACGAGCGTCTCCGGGCGGACGTGATGCTGATTCTCGGCGTTGGCAACGGCGGAGTTCAGCGTCTTGAGGACGTCTTCGGCGGCAGCGCGGTTCGTGAACATCAGGATTTCGCGAGCGGCCGGAACGGACTTGCCGCGAACCAGATCGACGACGATGCGCGCCTTGCGGGGCGACATGCGCACGTAACGTGCGATTGCTTTAGCTTCCATGATTCACCCCTTCTTATCTCTTGCCCTTGTCGGCGGAATGACCCTTGAACGTACGGGTCGGGGCGAACTCGCCCAGCTTGTGGCCGACCATGGATTCGGTAACGTACACCGGCACGTGCTTGCGGCCATCATGAACGGCGATGGTGTGGCCCACCATTTCCGGGAAGATGGTGCTGGCGCGAGACCAGGTCTTGATGACGTTCTTCTCGCCGGCTTCGTTCATCTTCTCGATGCGCTCGAGAAGGCGAGGCTCAACGAAAGGACCCTTCTTCAAACTTCTGCTCACTATTACTCCTTAACGCTTAGCGCTACTTCTTGCGGCGGCGAATGATCAGGCGGCTAGAGGCCTTCTTCGGGTTGCGCGTGCGGTGACCCTTGGTGGGCACGCCCCAGGGGCTGACAGGATGACGGCCAGAAGTCTTGTTCTTGCCCTCACCACCGCCATGGGGGTGATCAACCGGGTTCATGACCGTACCACGAACCGTAGGACGGATGCCACGCCAACGGTTACGGCCGGCCTTGCCGATCGTGATGTTGGAGTGTTCCGCATTGCCGACCTCGCCGATGGTGGCGCGGCAGGTGAGCAGGACGCGGCGCATCTCGGAGGACGGCATGCGCAGGATGGCGTACTTGCCTTCCTTGCCCATCAGCTGGATGCTGGTGCCGGCGGAACGCGCGATTGCGGCGCCCTTGCCAGGCTGCAGCTCCACGGCATGGATGAGCGTGCCGACCGGGACGCTGGACAGCGGCATTGCGTTGCCGGGCTTGATGTCCACGTCGGTGCCGGAAACGACCATGTCGCCGACCTTCAGGCCCTTCGGGTGAAGGATGTAGCGCTTCTCGCCGTCAACGTAGTGCAGCAGAGCGATACGGGCGGAGCGGTTCGGGTCGTACTCGATGGTAGCGACCTTCGCAGGCACGTTGTCCT
>CAVBAM010000004.1:0-17921 GCA_963593315.1 Candidatus Methanomethylophilaceae archaeon
GATTTCTTCTTTTGGCTCACCGAGCATGCCGCCGAGCTTGCGACGCGCGAACCGGCCGTGGTCGAGGAGGCCATCGCTCGCTGCGTGGTGTTCAAGGCCGACGTGGTGGCGCAGGACAAAACCGAGAGCCGCGGCGTGCGCGAGTGCCTGAATTACGGCCACACCCTGGCGCACGCCATCGAGAAGTTGGCGGGTTACGGTACCTATTCGCACGGGCACGCCGTTGCCGAGGGCACGCGGTTCGCGGCGCGCCTGGGCAGCAAGCTCGTGGGCACGTCGTCCGACGTCATCGAGGCGCAGGATGCCCTGCTCGACGCTTTGGGCCTCGCGAAACTGGGCTGGTCCGCGCAGCCCGAAGAGGTGCTCGCCGTCATGAAGCGCGACAAGAAGGCCCGCCGTGGGCAGGTGCGCTTCGTGGTGCCGCGCGACGTGGGCGACTGGGAGCTGCTCGACGTTTCCGACGACGTCATTTTGGAGCAGCTCGACGAATGGTTTGCCGCATAGCCCGCTGTTGCCGAATAGGGACAGGGCAAGCTTGAAGCTACTGAAAGGCCGAGCCGGCAGTTGCCGACTCGGCCTTCTCCATTCTCAGGGTAAGGCCCTTTTCATGAGCGATTTGTCGAACGAGAGCACGCTGTACCCGAGCAGGGTGTTGCGCGCAAGCGCCATGCAGTCGGTGAAGTCTGTCGCCGAGCTGCCGAAGTAGCGCAGCGCCAGACGAATCTCGTTCTTTTCCGCTGCATTCACCTCGTCGAGCATCCAGTCCAGTACGCGGGCGATCATGCTGCGCGGCACGTGATAGAGGTCGCGCAGCACCACGGCGGCGCGCGTGACGGTCTCGGGGTATACGTAGGCGTCCCCGGTAGCGATGACGTCGGCGACCTGCTGCGCCTGGCGCGTATGGTCCTTCAACACGTAGCGCAGGATGGCCGTCTCGTCGAGAATGGTCGGCATCGCTATTCCACCTCTCCCTTGTCTAGCGACAGAATCCAAATTTCGCGCTCCCGTTCCCGCTTCGAGGGGCTGGCGAAGATGTTGAGCGCGCCATAGGCCTTAAGCTCGCCTTTCGGGGGCTCCGGCTCGGGCGTGAAGGGGAGTTTGCGCACACGCAAACTTTTCGTAAGGAACACGCGCACGGCTTCCGACAGCGTCATGCCCATCGACGCGTACAGTTGCTCGGCATCTTGTTTTAGTTGCGGGTCGAGGCGGACCTGAAGAAGGGCATCTTTTGCCATGTTTGGACGTCCTTTACTCGTTATACTTCAAATAGTGTATATACAATGTACTACATGACAAAGAGCATTTCAAATGTCGGATCCGAGGCTTTCCCCGCCCAGCTGCGTGGAATTTTCGGCAGAGACTCATGTGGCTCTCGGTAAAGGTTTGGTTAGATTCGCGCACCTGGACAGGGGCAAAAGGATGCATTTCCCTTTTCGGGCGGCTATAATCCCTCTCATTGCGGGGATTGCGCCCAAGCAGCCCCGAATCAACGCTAATAAGGAGGGAAATTATGGCTTCCACCTGCACCGTTGCCAAACTGCAAAAAGATTTTGCCGCCGTTTCCGACCAGGTTCTCGAATCGCGCGAGCCCCTGTTCATCGACCAAGGCGGCGAAGCTGACCTCGCGCTTGTCCCGGCTGACGACTATCTGCGCGATATGCAGGCGTTATCCGAGTTCAAACGTATATTCGCGAATGACAGCGCGCTATAAGCGCACACGATGAAGGGAAGGGAAGTTCCCTTTTCAACTGAATATGGGCTACGTGCGGGGCGATGGTATCGAGGGGATGCCATCGCCCCGCCTTTTGCTTTCCTGCCTGGGGGAAGGGGTGTTCGTTCAAGCGGCGACGCGTTGCCGCGCGAGCACTTTTCGCGACTGGCGCCACTTGCCCTGCCGGCTTTCCCATCAACGAAATTGTGAAGCATTAAAATTAGATATGACTTGAAGAAATTATGAATAGGCGTATGCTAAGACTCATCTGAGCCGGATTGGTCCGGTGCTCTTTGGGGAGGGCGCCGTCGACATCAATCGTCCGACGCAAGAGGAGAGGGCCTTTAAACAAGGCCAGTGGGGTTAAAAACGAAAGAGGGGGGTGGTCTTCTTGGGAAGCAAATTCGTCATTGCCGATCCGCGCAAGTGCATCGGCTGCAAAGCATGCATGGCTGCATGTCTCGTCAAGCATTTCGTTCCCGGGGATGTTGCCATCGCGCGCCTGAACGTGGTTCGTTCGGGCGACCGCACCGCACCGATTGTGTGCCACCACTGCGAGAATGCGCCGTGCGCGGCCGCATGCCCGACACATGCGCTGTACAACGAGGGCGACCGCGTGGTCGTGCGCATGGAGCGCTGCATCGGGTGCCGCAGCTGCGTGGTCGCGTGCCCGTACGGCGCCGTGAACGTGGTCTCGCGCATGGATTCCGCGAACTTGGGTGGTGTCCGCATCGGGGCCGCTCAAAACGCCGCGGTCATCAAATGCGATCGCTGCGTCGACCGCGAAGGCGGCCCTGCGTGCATCGAGGCATGCACGTCGAAGGCGCTGCGCATCGTCGACCAGGACGACATCGACGCCCAGATGCAGGCGCATCGGGCGCAGGCCGCCCAGGTTCTAGCTGGGTGAATCTCGTCGCAGGAAGCGACGTCGGGGGAATACAAGAAAGGGGGACGTCATGGAGAAGCATATGGTTGTGTGCCCGTATTGCGGCACCGGCTGTAAGTTCAACCTGCTCGTCGAGAATGAGCTTGTCGTGGGGGCTGAGCCTCTCAATGGGCTGACCAACGAGGGTTTCTTGTGCTTGAAGGGCTGGTTCGGCTACGACTTCATCAACGACACGAAAATCCTCACGCCTCGCGTGCTGCATCCGATGATGCGCGAGCACAAGGGCGCGCCGCTTAAGCGCGTTACCTGGGATGAGGCGCTTGACTTCGTGGCAAGCAAGCTCACCGAGATCAAGGAAAAGTATGGGCCGGATGCCATTTTCGTCACGGGTTCCTCCCGCGGTACCGGCAACGAGTCGAACTTGGCGGCGCAGCGGTTCGCTCGTGCGTGCATCGGCACGAACAACATCGACAACTGCGCCCGTGTTTGACACGGCCCCACTGTCGTCGGTCTGATTGACACACTTGGAGCTGGTTCGATGAGCTGCGGCGTTCCCGGCATGGAGGACGCTGGCTGCTTGTTCCTGTTCGGTTACAACCCGAACACATCCCATCCGCTGGTCGCACGCCGCGTGGTGAAGGCGAAGGAGAAGGGCGCGAAGATCATCGTGGCCGATCCGCGCTTCATCGAGACGGCGCGCATTGCGGACATCTACATGCCGCTGAAAAACGGCAGCAACATCGCATTCCTCAATTCGTTTGCCAACGTTATCGTCAACGAAGGCCTGGTTGACGAGGAATTCGTGCGCGAGCATACCCTGGGCTTCGACGAATGGTGGAAGACCATCGAAAAGTACACGCCGGAAGCGACGCAGAGCATTACGGGCATCGAGCCTGCGATGATGCGCGAGGCTGCCCGCATGTACGCCACCGCCGAACCCTCTTCGATCATCTGCTGGGGCATGGGCGTGTGCCAGCAGAAGCAGAACGTGGAAGCCGTGCATACCGCGGCTGCCATCGCCTGCATCACGCATCAAATTGGCAAGCCGAATTCCGGCGTCGCCCCGGTGCGCGGGCAGAACAACGTGCAGGGCGCCTGCGACATGGGCGCGCTGCCGAATTTCTTCCCGGGATATCAATCCGTCACCGATCCTGCCATCAAGCAGAAGTTCGCCGACAACTGGAACATCCCGGTCGAGAAGCTTTCCGATCACGTGGGCTACAAGATCACCGACCTGGGCCATCTGGTTCAGGAAGGCAAGGTCCACGCCTTCTACAACTTCGGCGAGGACCCGCTGCAAACCGACCACGACACGCAGCATCTTGCGCATGAGCTGGAGGGGCTTGACCTGTTCGTGTCCCAGGACATCTTCATGACGCAGACCTCGGCCGCCGCCGACGTTATCCTGCCGGCCACCAGCTGGGGCGAGCACGAGGGCGTGTTCTCGGCCTGCGACCGCACGTTCCAGTACTTCAGCGCGGCTGTGCCGCCGAAGGGCGAATGCAAGCACGACTGGCAGATCTTCAGTGAAGTGGCCGAGCGTATGGGCTACGACATGCACTACGAGAACTCCCAGGACATCTGGGATCACGAGTGCCGCAACATGTGGCCGGCGGCCTACGGCGCCACCTACGAGAAGATGGCCGGCGTTGGGCACGCCCAGTGGCCCATTCCCACGCTCGAGCATCCCGGTTCGCCCGACCTGTTCCTGGGCGGCGCGTTCACCACGCCGGAGGGCAAGGCTCATCTGGTGGCGCACGACTACGTCGACCCCACCGAGCTTCCCGATGACGAGTACCCGCTCGTGCTGTGCACCGTGCGCGAGGTCGGCCACTACTCCTGCCGTTCGATGACGGGCAACTGCGAGCAGCTGTCCAACCTGGCCGAAGAGCCCGGGTTTGCGCATATCAACCCCGCCGACGCGGCGGCGCGCGGCATCAAGAACGACGACATGGTCTGGGTGGCGTCGAGGCGCGGCAAGATCATCACGCGGGCCTTCGTCGACGACCGCGTCAACGAGAACGCCGTCTACATGACCTACCAATGGTGGATCGGCAAGTGCAACGACCTTACCATCCATGCGGTCGACGACCGCTCCCGCACTCCCGAGTCCAAATACTGCGCCATCGAGGTGACGCGCGTGGACGACCAGGTGTGGGCCGAGAAGCACGCTGAAGACCTGTATATGGAGCTGAAAGCGCGCCTGGCCGCAGAGGCGAATGCGCAGTGGGGCGATGAGGCTCCGCTGACCGCCTACAACGACCTTGATAAATCCGAGCGCACCCCCGGCGAGGTCAGTGCCATGGCGTAGCGTGTTCGCGGCGCGGGAGCCCCCAATCCCGCGCCGCGTTCGGAAGGACTGTTCGGCTCCCGGCAAGGGGGCACCTGATAAGGAAAGGAGGAGTGGATGAATCGCTTTATCGCCATATACCCGAGCCGCTGCGTGGCTTGCGGAACGTGCCGCGCCGCGTGCAGCGAGGGGCATCGGCGCGCCGGCTTGCAGAAAGAGCCGCGCCTGGCGCTCTACGAGAGCCGCGACGTGGTCGCATCGCTGACGTGCCATCACTGCGAAGGCGCGCCGTGCGTGAAGGTTTGCCCGGTCAACGCCATCAAGCACGAGGACGACGGCTGCGTCCGCGTGGACGAGTCGCATTGCATCGGCTGCAAGCTATGCGCGGTGACCTGCCCGTTCGGCGCCATTCACATGGCGGGCACGCCGCGTGCCGGCGTTGCGGGCATCGAGTTCAACACTCCGTCGTTCGCCGGATCGCTCGACCCCATCCTTAGGTGGGAAATCGGCGTTTCCCCGGTCGCCGTGAAATGCGACCTGTGCAAGTACGACGGCTGCAAGCCGCATTGCGTCGACGCGTGCATCACCGAGGCGCTCACCCTCATCGAAACCGATGGGACCGAGGAAGACCTTGAGGTCAAGCGCGCGCAAGCCCTCGAAGCGGGGCTCGTGATGTTGGAAGACTTCAATCCGGAAGGGAGGGATAAGCAATGAGCATGCTTCTGATATCGACCGTCGTCTCCGTCGTCGGCGCCATCGTGTCGCTGTGCATGAGCAAGACCGAGACAGCTGCGAAATCCGTTGCCTGCCTGTTTGGTACGGTTGCAGCAGCCGGGTCGATTGCGGCGGGCCTTTCGGGCATCTTCATGCCCGAGCAGTTCATCTGCTTCGCCACGCCCTTCAATTTCGCGAACTTCACGCTGCTGGTGAACCCCCTCTCGGGGCTGCTTTTGGTCGCCATCAACATCCTGGCGTTAGTCGCGTGGATTTACGGGTTCGCGTACTTCGACGAATACAAGGGCATGGGCCTTGGCGCCATCGGCTTCTTCATGAACCTGTTCGTGGCTTCCATGAACATGGTGCTGACCGTCGACAACGCGTTTTGGTTCCTCGTGTTCTTCGAGCTGATGTCGCTGACCTCGTACTTCCTGGTCATCGTGGAGCAGAAGCCCCAGTCCATCAAGGGCGGCTTTCTGTACTTCATCATGGCGCACGTGGGCTTCTTCATGATCATGCTCTCGTATCTGATTATGGCGGGCATCACGGGAAGCTTCGAGTTCGCCGACTTCCGCGCGGCGCACTTCGAGCCGGCCATCGCCAGCCTGTGCTTCATCCTGGCGTTCTGCGGCTTCGGCTGCAAGGCGGGCATGTTCCCGTTCCATTCGTGGCTGCCGCAGGCGCACCCGGCGGCGCCTTCGAACGTGTCGGCGCTCATGTCCGGCGGCATGATCAAGATCGGCATCTTCGGTATCGTGAAAGTCGGGCTTGATCTTTTGGGCTCCTGCGACGTGCAGCTGTGGTGGGGCGTCGTCGTGCTGGTGATCGGCGCGCTGTCGAGCGTGCTCGGCGTGGCGTTCGCCCTTGGCGAGCACGACATCAAGAAATTGCTCGCCTATCACTCGGTGGAAAACATCGGCATCATCCTGCTCGGCGTGGCCATCGGCTATATGGGCATGGCGCTTGACCAGCCCGTCATCGCGGTGCTCGGATTGATGGCTGGCCTGTACCACGTGCTCAACCACGCTATGTTCAAGGGCCTGCTGTTCTTGGGCGCCGGCTCGGTGCTCTACACCACCGGCTCGCGCAACATGGAAATCATGGGCGGCCTGGCCCGCGTCATGCCGACGACGGCCATGTGCTTCCTCATCGGCTCGCTTGCTATCTCGGCCATCCCGCCGCTGAACGGCTTCGTGTCCGAGTGGTTCATCTACCAGTCCATGTTCTCGGTGGCCATCACCGGCGACATCGTGGTGCGCGTCTTCGCGGCCTTCGCAGCGGTGTCGCTGGCCATCACCGGCGCGCTGGCCGTCACCTGCTTCGTGAAGGCCTACGGCGTCACCTTCCTGGGCTCCCCGCGCTCCGAGGCTGCGGCTAACGCCAAGGAGGTGCCGGCGTCCATGCGCTTTGGCATGGTGGTGCTGGCCGTCATCTGCGTGGCGCTGGGCCTGGGCGCCCCGTGGGTCGCCCCCGTCATGCAGAACATCGCTGCTTCCATCACCGGCCAGGCGACCATCGCCGTGGCTAGCGGCATCGACCTTGCCAACCCCGCGCTCGGCTCGGTGGTCTCCACGCCGCTCATTGCGGTGCTGCTCATCGCGCTGGTGCTCGTGCCCGTGGCGGCGCGCTCCATCTTAAGCAGCGGCGGGCAGGCGTCCGACCGCGACCCGTGGGCCTGCGGCTATGCGCTCGACCCCGACATGCCCGTGGTCGCCACCACGTTCGCGGCCGAGGTCAAGATGTTCCTGCGTCCCATCTACACCGCCCGCGAGGCCATCGTCTCGACGGCGGCCGCATGGCGCGCCGGCTTCGGAGTGGTGGTCAGCGGTGCGGAACATGCCGAGGTGGTGGGCGACAAGTACGTGGTCGCCGGCACCGCATCCTTTGTCCGGTGGATTTCCAGCAAGGTCCAGAAGATCGAGGGCGGCAACTTCCGCATCTACATCATCTATATCGTCGTTGCCCTGGTGTTCTTCCTGGGCCTGGCCGTTTTGATGAAGTAAGGAGGGCGAAATGGAAATCATCGTTGCAATCGTTCAAGCCCTTCTGCTCGTCGTGCTCGCGCCGCTCGTCTCGGGTTCGGCCCGTTGGCTGCGCGCGAAGATGCACACGCGCAAGGGCCCGTCCATTCTGCAGGACTACTACGACATCGCGAAGCTGTTCAAGAGGCAGGACGTCCACACCAAGGACTCCAGCTTCGTGCATAAGCTGATGCCGCCGCTGTTCATGGGCTGCTTGCTGGTGCTGGCCATGGGCGTGCCCATGATCACGCGCCAAAGTCCGGTTCCCGCGCTCGGCGACATAATCCTCATCCTGTACCTGCTGGCGCTGCCCCGTTTCTTCTTCTCGCTGTCGGCAGTTGATTCCGGTGACGCGTACGCGGGCATCGGCGGCGTGCGCGAACTCATCGTGGGCGTGCTCGTCGAGCCGGCCATGATGTTGGCGCTGTTCACCGTGGCGCTGGCTACGGGAACCACGGCGGTCGGCCAGATGGGCGACGCGGTGGCGCAGCTTTCCGTCACCAGCCCGGTCGGCGTGTTCGTCGCGGCGCTCGCGTTCTTCGCGGCCTGCTACGTCGAGCTCGGCAAGCTGCCCTACGACTTGGCAGAAGCCGAGCAGGAGCTGCAGGAAGGCCCGCTTTCCGAGTACTCCGGTCCGTCGCTGGCCATGGGCAAGATGGCCCTTTCCATGAAGCAGATTATCGTCATGAGCTGGTTTCTGGCCATCTTCGTCCCCTGGGGCGCGGCCACCGAGCTGACCATCCCGGCACTGGCCTTGGGCCTGGTGTTCTGGCTGGTGAAGCTCGTGGTGTTCTTCACCTTGTGCAGCATTTTCGAGAACGTGGTCAGCCGCGTTCGCTACAAGTTCGTCGGCCGTCAGACGTGGAGCATCGTGGCGCTTTCCCTGTTCGCCTTCGTGTTCTGCATCCTGGGATTGTAGAAAGGAGATACGGAAATGATATCGATATCCCTTCTCGGTCTCGGTGCCATCGTCATCCCGTTCGTGATGGCGCTTATCATCGTGGTGTCTCCGCAGCCGGCCGCTAAGTGGTTGTGCATCACGGCCGCATCCATCTCCACCGCTCTGACGCTGTGCGTGTGGGGCGCGGTCGCGCAAGGCGGCGGCCAGGCCGTTACGGTGGCGCTTGCCTCGATGGGCGACGCGCAGATCTTAGGCCTTATCTTCGACAAGATGAGCGTCATGCTGGCCACCGCGTTCGTGGGCATCGGCCTGTTGATCTCCATCTATTCGGTGGGCTACATGAACGCCGGCAACCGCGAGCATCCCGACGCGCCGCGCCGGCGGTTCTACGCGTTCTTTACCGTGTTCATCGGCGCCATGGCCGGTTTGGTGTACAGCAACACGCTCGTGTGCCAGCTGGTGTTCTTCGAGATCACGGGCGCATGCTCGTGGGCGCTCATCGGCTACTACGGAACGCCGACGGCCAACAAATCGGCCATGAAGGCGCTTATCCTCACGCATATCGGCGCGCTGGGCCTCTACATCGCCACCTGCCTTCTGTTCACGCAGACGGGCACGTTCGAGATCGCGGCCATCGCGGGGCTTTCCGTCGACTGGAAAATCGCGGTTCTGGTGTGCATCATCATCGCGGCCTGGGGCAAGTCGGCGCAGCTGCCGTTCTACATGTGGCTGCCTTCGGCCATGGAAGCGCCCACGCCGGTGTCGGCGTACCTGCACGGCGCCTCGATGGTCAAGGTCGGCGTCGCGGTGCTCGCGCGCGCCCTGGCATCCGCCGGCGTCATCCCCGAGCCGGTCGGCTGGGTGATCGTGATCGGCGCCATCGTCACCATGATCTTCAGCTTCTTCATGTATCTGCCGCAGAAGGACATGAAGCGCCTGCTGGCCTTCTCGACCATCTCGCAGCTGTCCTACATTTTCCTGGGCTTCGGCTTCTTCGTGTTCGGCAGCCAGATGGCCTTCGACGGCGGTGTCATGCACATGTTCAACCACGCCTTCGCCAAGACGCTGTTCTTCCTGGTCGCAGGCGCGTTTAGCTACACCATGGGCACGCGCATGCTGCCCAAGCTCAAGGGCGTGCTGAAGAAGCAGCCGCTTCTGGCCGTCGGGTTCGGCGTGGCGGCGCTCGCCATCGCCGGCTGCCCGCCGTTCAACGGCTTCTTCAGCAAGTTCTCCATCTTCGCCGGCAGCTTCACGGCCGCGCAGGGCAACCCCCTGCTCATGACCATCGTCGTGGTCGGCCTGATCGAGACGGTCGCCTGCTTCGCCTGGTTCCTCAAGTGGATGGGCTCGGTCATTCCCGGTGAGCCGTCCGAGACGGTCGCCGCAAGCCAGCCTTTGCCCAAGCCCATGGTCGGCGTGTTCATCGTACTCATCATCATGACCGTATGCTCCAGCTTCATCGCTGCGGCCTGGCTCGGATAGGAGGCTGCCATGGATGGATACGTTCTGGTCAACGTCCTCGGGGCGCTGCTGATCGTCACTTCGCTGTCGGTCATGCTCACCCGTTCGCCGAGGACGGCGGCCTTCGAGTACGCCGCGCAGTCGTGCGTGCTCGTGGCCATTTTCATCACGCTTGGCGTGGTGACCGGATCGACCGAGCTGTTCGCCTGGTCGTTCACCGCAACGCTCACGAAGGTCATCTTCGTGCCGGCGGTCGTGCTCATCGCCTATAAGAAGATGGGCTCGCCGGAAAACACCGAGGGGTCGTCCACCACGCCGGTGCTGTCGATCGTGCTGGTGGCCATCGAGCTTCTGGTGTGCTTCGTCGCGGTCATGGGCATCAACCTGCCCACGGCGGCCGAGGTCAAGCCTGCGCTGGCGGTTTCCCTTGCGCACTTCTTCATCGGTCTGACCTGCATCATCACGCAGCGCAACATCTTAAAGCAGATGTTCGGCTACTGCCTGATGGAAAACGGCTCGCACGTGACGCTGGCGCTGCTTGCGCCCCAGGCGCCCGAGCTCGTCGAGGTCGGCATCGCTACCGACGCCATCTTCGCCATCATCATCATGGCCATCGTGGCGCTGCGCATTCATAAGTATGCTCACACGCTCAACGCGGATGAGCTTTCGGAATTGAAGGGTTAGGGGGTCATCATGGATCTTTCAAGTTTGCTCGTGGTCCTTTTGCTCACCCCCTTGGTTGCGGCGCTGCTTATGGCGGTGCTGCCTTCGAAGGCGGTTTCGAGCGCGGCATACGAATCGATTCACATCCTGTCAGTCGGCGCGGTGTGCGTGCTGTCCGTGTACCTGGTCGTCCAGGTGTTCGTGGGCGGTGCGGCCATCGAGGCTTTGGGCATGTGGCTGCGCCTTGACGGGCTCGGCTCCATCTTCGCCACGCTGATCGGCGTCATCGGCCTTCTGACCGGCATCTACTCGCTGGCCTATGTGCGCCACGACATCGAGATCGGCAACATGGGGCCCGGCCAGGTCAAGCAGTACTACGTGTTCTTCAGCCTGTTCGTGTTCTCCATGCTGGTCGCCGTGTCGTCGAACAACATCATCATGATGTGGGCGGCCATCGAGCTCACGACGCTGGCCACGGTGTTTCTGGTGGGCGCGTACAACACGAAGCTCTCGCTTGAGGCGGCATGGAAGTACGTCATCGTCTGCACCGCAGGCGTGGCGTTCGGCCTGTACGGCACCGTGCTCGTCTATGCCAACGCCAACGCGGTGATGGCCGACCCGCACCAGGCGGTGTTCTGGACGTCTATCCTGCCTTACGCGACGCAGTTCGACGGGCAGCTCATCCAGATTGCGTTCGTGTTCGCCGCCATCGGCTTCGGCACGAAGGCGGGCCTCTTCCCCATGCACACCTGGCTGCCCGACGCGCACTCCGAGGCCCCCAGCCCCGTGTCCGCGCTGCTGTCCGGCGTGCTGCTGAAGTGCGCGATGCTCATCATCATCCGCTTCTACATCCTGGCCATCCAAGTGGTCGGGCCGACGTTCCCGCAGACGGTGATGCTCATCCTGGGCGCCGTTTCGGTGGGCATGGCGGCGCTCGCCGTCTTCTCGCAGGACGACCTCAAGCGCAAGCTGGCGTACCACTCCTGCGAGAACATTGGCATCGTGGCGCTGTGCTTGGGCTTCGGTGGCCCGCTCGGTATCGCGGCGGCGCTTCTGCACTGCGTCACTCACGGCTTTACGAAGGCGCTTCTGTTCTGCATCTCCGGTAACGTGCTCATGAAGTACGGCACGCGCGACCTGAACAAGATCAGCGGCATCCTGCGCGTGGCGCCCACCACGGCCATCCTGATGGCCATCGGATTTTTCGCCCTGGCCGGCTTCCCGCCGTTCGCGATGTTCGTCTCCGAGATCATGGCCTTCGCTTCCGGCGTGCTCGGCGGGCATATCCCGCTCGTGGTGCTGTTCGGCATCGCGCTGACCATCGTCGTGGCCGCTTGCGTGCATGTGGTCACTGGCGCGGTGTTCGGCGAGGCGCCTGAGACGGTGAAACGCGGCGACGTGAGCCCGCTCGCGCTTGCGCCCGAGATCATCATGGTGTTCGTCATCCTGTGGTTCGGCGTTGCCATGCCCCAGCCCGTCATCAACGGCGTGGAGCAGGCTACCGCCATCGTTTTGCAATCCGATGTCAGCGCTCTGCACGAAGAGCCGCTCTTCTCGAGCCTGTTCGGCGCGTCCGGCACGATGGATTAAGGAGGAGCAATGGCTGCAACGGCAAATACTCGCACGCAGGTGTGCGAGTCGCATATCAAAGCGGTTGAGGAGCGCTTCCCCGGCGCGGTGAAGCGCTACGAGTGGCAAGACGCGGACCAGGTGACCATGACGGTCGAGGCCGACTGCGCGCCCGAGGTCATCGAGTACCTGTACTACGAGCGCGATGGCTTCCTGCCCGTTATGGTGGGCAACGACGAGCGCCAGCTCAACGGCCACTACGCGTTGTATTACGTGCTGTCCATGGAAGGCGAGGATCGCGGTTTTCTGACCGTGCGCGTGGAAGTGCCGCGCGACACGGAAACGTTCCGCGCCGTGTCGGCGAAGGTGCCGGCAGCGGTATGGTCCGAGCGCGAGGTGCAGGACATGTTCGGCCTGCATGCCGAGGGCATCATCGACGGGCGCAACCTGGTTCTGCCCGACGACTGGCCCGAAGGGCTCTACCCGCTGCGCAAGGACTCGATGGACTACCGCTATCGCCCGGAACCCACGAGCGATCTGGAAAGCTACCAGTTTTTGAAGGAAACCGGCGGCAAGGAAACCACCATCATGCCGATGGGCCCTCTGCACATTACGTCCGACGAGCCGGGGCATTTCCGCCTGTTCGTCGACGGCGAGGACATCATCGACGCTGATTACCGCCTGTTCTTCATCCACCGTGGCATGGAGAAATGCGCCGAGGCCCGCATGACCTACGACCAGGTGCCCTTCCTGGCCGAGCGCGTGTGCGGCATCTGCGGCTATGCGCATTCGGTGGCCTATTCGGAAACCATCGAGCACGCGCAGGGCATCGAGGTGCCGCTGCGCGCCCAGGTCATCCGTTCCATCGCGCTTGAGACGGAACGCTTGCATTCGCATCTGCTGAACCTGGGCCTGGTGTGCCACTACACCGGTTTCGACACGGGCTTCCAGCACTTCTTCCGCATCCGCGAAAAGGCGATGGACCTAGCCGAGCTTCTGACCGGTGCGCGCAAGACGTACGGCTTGAACCTCATCGGCGGCGTGCGCCGCGACATCCTGGCCGAGCAGACGACCGAAACGCGCCGGTTGCTCGCCGAGCTGCGCGTCGACGTGAAGCGCCTGGTGGACGAGATGACGTCCACCCCGAACTTCATGAAGCGCACGCAGGGCGTGGGAGTGCTGGACAAGAAAATCGCCCGCGACTACAGCCCGGTCGGCCCGCTCATGCGCGGCAGCGGCTTCGCCCGTGACACGCGCTGGGTGCACCCGTTCGACGGCTACAAGCTTATCGCCGATAAGCACAAGCCCATCACGCAGGATTCCTGCGACGTGCTCGGTCGCACGCTCGTGCGCATCGGCGAGATCTTCGACAGCATCGACATCATCGAGGAGCTGCTCGACCTGGAGCTTCCGGCCGGCCCCATCCTCACCGAGGGCTGGACGTACACGCCGCATAAGTTCGCGGTCGGCTTCACCGAGGCCCCGCGCGGCGAGGACGTGCACTGGTCGATGGTGGGCGACAACCAGAAGTGCTACCGTTGGCGGTGCAAGGCGTCCACGTACAGCAATTGGCCGGTGCTGCGCTACATGTTCCGCGGCAACACCATTTCCGATGCCGCGCTCATCGTCGGTAGTTTGGACCCGTGCTATTCGTGCACCGAGCGCGTGACCGTGGTGGACGTGAACAAGCGGACGCAGAAGACGCTTTCCAAGACGCAGCTGGAGAACTACTGCGCCAACCGCCGTCATTCTCCGCTGAAGGATTAGGGGGTGCGCGATGTTCAAGACCATCAAGGAAATACTTCGCACCGGCAACGGAACGGTCGCCTATCCGTCGGCGCCGCTGCATCAGTACGACGGCTACCGCGGCAAGCCCGAGCATGACGCGGTGGAGTGCATCGCCTGCGCCGCCTGCGCAAACGTCTGCCCGCCCAACGCCATCCAGATGTCCATCGACCAGGTGGCCGGAACCACCACGTGGTCGATCAACTTCGGCCGCTGCATCTTCTGCGGAAGGTGCGAGGAAGTGTGCCCGACGAAGGCCATCGTGCTTTCGAAGGAGTTCGAGCTGGCCGTCATGAACAAGGACGACCTGGAGGAGACGGCCACCTACAAGCTGGAAGCCTGCGAGAGCTGCGGCGCGTATTTCGCCACGGCCAAGCAGGTCGCCTACGCCACGGCTATCCTGCAGCAGGGCGCGCCCGATGCGGAGACGGCCAAGGCGCTGGAAGTGGCGCATGTCTGTCCGGCATGCAGGCGCAAGGCCGACGCATACCGCGCCAAGCGCGCCGATGAGCTTTCCGGTGCTCAGCGCAAGAGGAAGATGGAGGCCAAAGATGATAATCGATAGGCAATACCCCGAGGCGCTCCAATACCAGCCCGATGTGCGCACGCTCGACGAAAGCGTGCAGAAGGCCAAGGCGGCGCTGCTCAACGATATCAAGCGCTCCGTTTACATCTACCGCGTGGACTGCGGCGGCTGCAACGGCTGCGAGATCGAAATCTTCGCCACCATCACGCCGGTGTTCGACGCCGAGCGTTTCGGCATCAAGAACACCCCGAGCCCGCGCCATGCCGACATCCTCGTGTACACCGGCGCCATGACGCGCGCCATGCGCATGCCCGCGCTGCGCGCCTACGACGGCGCCCCCGACCCGAAGCTTGTGGTCAGCTACGGCGCCTGCGGCTGCACCGGCGGCGTGTTCCACGACAACTACTGCACGTGGGGCGGCACGGACAAGATCATCCCCGTCGACGTGTACATCCCGGGCTGCCCGCCCACGCCGGCGCAGACCATCTACGGCTTCGCCATGACGCTGGGGCTTTTGGGCCAGAAGCTCAAGCACAAGGAGGAGTTCGAGAAGCCCGGCGAGCAGGCGACTTTGCGTTTCCCCGACGTGCCGTACAAGGTGCGCACCACGCTGGAGAAGGAGGCGCGCCTGTACTCCGGCTACTTCCAGGGCGCCAACCTGGCCGAGGAGTTCCTGACCACGTTGGAGTCGAATCCGGGCAACGTCATGGGGGCGGTGAGCTCGCTTGTGGCCGCCCAGACCGACCCGCGCCGCGCCGAGGTGTATGCGCATTTGGGCGAGGTGCTCAACGGCATGACCATCGCCGACGATGCGAACGAGAAGCTGCTCAAGGAAGCGCTGCAGAAGGTGGTCGTCGCCAACGGCGGCGACGCGGCGGCGTCCATTTTCGCGAAGGCGCTTGATAGCGATGGACGGTAACGCGCGCGCCTATGCGCCCGACGCGCCCGCCAGCGCCGCCGATGCGGCGGCCGCGGGGCCTGAGGTCGTGTTCTATCAGCTGACGAAGAAGTTCGTCGACACGGAGGAATCGGTGCCCGACGACGCGCAGGATGTGCTGTACTACACCCTGGCGGTCGGGCACCACACCGGCGTCATCGACTGTTTCGAGGAGCGCCTCCGTTGCCCGCTTTCCACTTACGAGCGGCTGGTGGAGGCGTTTCCCGAGGGCGATGCGCGCTATAAGCTCGCGGGTGTCATGCGTCATGGCGAAATCCAGATCGACAAGATGCATCTGGCGGTCATGGTGCCTGGGCTGGCGGCCATGCGCGAGGCGGCCGGGGTGCGGGTCGCGGGCGAGGCGGCTGCGCTCGACGACGAGGCGCGTGCAGTCCTGGACGCGCTGACGGAGATGGTGGACGTGCTTGCGCGCGAGGGCGCGGCCTACATCATGGGAAGGATACGAAGGCCATGAGCGGAAAAGCGGTGTTAACGGTGGGTGCGGTGCTGCGCGGCGACGACGCGGCCGGCCCTATGCTGTCGAAGATGCTCGAGACGAATCCGGTTGCGGGTTGGACGAACATCGACGGCGGTCAGATGCCGGAGGATCAGCTGGCGGTCGTGCGCCGGATGGCCCCCGATATGCTCCTGCTCGTCGACGCCGCGGACATGGGCGCCGCGCCGGGCACCATCGCGGTGCTCGACGAGTACGACGTTGCCGCTAACATGTTATTTACTACCCATTCACTCCCAATTAGTTTTTTGCTCAAAGAGCTGAAAAACTGTTGTGGTAGGGTCGTGTTCCTTGGCATTCAGCCAGGTCAGTTGGAATTCATGGCGCCGCTCACCCCGGAAGTGAACGAGGCCGTGGAAAAAATTTACGGAATGCTCGCGACCGGTTCCGATTACGCCGCGGGCATCCCAGGCGAGGACGGGTACGCGGGGTAGCGTGCCTGTCGCATTTAGGAAGGAAGGTGGATCGACATGGAAACGAAAGATCCTGTCGTCCTTGATGCGAGCAGTATTTCGGCATTGAAGTCCGACGCGCTCTCCCCGGCGGAAACCGAGGCGAAAACCGAGGGAATCGCCGTGACGAAAGCGGGCATGGCTCCGGGCAAGTGCTTCGTGTCCGCAATGCTGGCCGGCGCGTTCATCGCGTTCGGCGGCATGTACTTCTGCGTGTTCTTGGGTGACTCGACCATGCCGTTCGCGGCTCAGCGCATGGTCGGCGGCATCTGCTTCTGCCTGGGCCTGGTGCTGGTGCTGTGCTGCGGCGCCGAGCTGTTCACGGGCAATTCGCTCATGTGCTGCGCGAGGGCTTCCGGCAAAATAAACTGGGGCGGCCTGGCGAAGAACTGGGCTGTCGTCTGGGTCGGCAACTTCGTGGGCGCGTTGGTGGCCGTGGCGCTTATTTATCTGGCCAAGGTCTACGCCATGAACGGCGGCGGCGTGGGCGAGGCGATGGTGTCGGTCGCGGTGAGCAAGGTGACGCCCGACTGGATCACGCTGTTCTTCAAAGGCGTCATGTGCAACATCTTCGTGTGCCTGGCCGTGTGGATCGGCTTCGCATCGCGTACCGTCACCGATAAGGTCATCGGCATCATCCTGCCCATCTCCGCCTTCGTGGCCTGCGGTTTCGAGCACTGCGTTGCCAACATGTTCTTCCTGCCCACGGGCTTTCTGCTCAATTCCATGGGCATTGGCGCCGAGGGCGCGATAACCATCGGCGGTATCCTGCTCAACTTGAGCGCCGCGACGCTGGGCAACATCGTCGGCGGCGTGCTCGTCGGCAGGGCGTACTGGTACATCTACGCGAAGCGCCAGGCGAAGTAGGCCCGCATGGACGGGTTCGGAGATGTGCGGTTCGTGGTGACGTTCCCGAACACGACGGCGGCCATGGCGTTCGTCTCTGCTTGCGCGGACGGTGACGTGGCCGGTCGGCTTATCCCCATCCCGCAATCGTTGCATGCCGGATGCGGACAGGCGTGGTCGGCGCCGCTCACGGCGCGCGTGAAGCTGCAGGCGCTGATGGCGCGGCCCGACATCGCGTATAACGAGTGCACCATCATGGAGTTTTAGGCCGCATGCCCCCGGGGCGCAGGTTCGCAAGGACCTCGCGCGCCGGGGGCTTTTTGTCGTCTGCTACCATGGTTGCGAACGAAATGGTTGACGGCTTTGGAAACGGGCAGGTGGCGAATGGGTGCGAACGGGATGGCGAATGCGGCGGATGGGCGCGTGCGGGCGGCGGGCAGGGGAGCTGCCGACGCGACCAGGACTGGCGATGTGCGCGGTAAAGCGGCGGTGAAGGCTGCCGGCGCTGCCGACGGGGAGCGGCCGCGGCTGACGGAAGACCTGCTTGAGCGGCTGCTGTCCTCGCGCAGCATCGATGCGTATCTGGATGAGACGGCGCCTGCCGATCGCGCGCTCGTCGAGTATCTCAATGAGCTTTTGCGC
>CAVBAM010000005.1:0-17805 GCA_963593315.1 Candidatus Methanomethylophilaceae archaeon
TAGAGGAGGAATCACCATGCCGAAACCCAAACGACCCGGTCCCGACTGGAACCAGATCGCCGACTTCTACAGCGCCTTCGCGCTGAGCGAGCTCGACGACACGCGCGGCTATTTCGACGCGATCGGCCTCGAGGGCTCCGATAGCGTGCTCGACGTGTGCTGCGGCCCCGGTCGCGCTTCCATCGCGGCCGCCGAGCGCGGCTGCACCGTCACGGGCATCGACTCGGCTGAGCGCATGCTGGCCCATGCGCGCGAGAATGCGCAGGCCTTCGGCGTGGGGGAGCGCTGCTCGTTTGTGCTGCAGGATTGGGCGCAGGTGCTGCCCGGGCAGAACGTCAAGGCCCACGACGTGGTGTTCGCCGCGCGTTGCGGCGCCATGATGGACGTGGCGAAGCTGTCGAGCCTGGCGCGCAAGACGGTCGCCGTGCAAATCTTCGCCGACGCGCCGTCCATCCCGGCGCTGCAGGGCGTGCTGTTCAGCGGTTGCGAGGCGCCCGAGGGACCCGAGGGAGCGCCGCGACCGGGCGGGTCGGGAATGCCGGGCGCGGGCGGGCAGGGGATGCCGCCGATGCCGCCTGCGGGCGGTCCGGGGATGCCGGGCGGGCCGATGGGCCCGGGTATGCCGCCGATGCCCCCGGCGGGCGGTCCCGGCCCCATGGGTCCGGGCGGTCCCGGCGCTCCGGGCGGCAATCGCAAGCCGAGCGCGTACAAGCAGCTCATCGACAAGGTCTACGACCTGGGTTTCGACCCCAACGTGCGCATCATGCCCGAGCGTTTCCGCAAAACGTTCGCCACGGTGGCCGAGGCGAACGCCTGGGTGTGCTCGCTCAACCCCGAGCGCGCCCGCGGCAACGAGGAGCGCGTGGCGGCCAACGTCGCGCCGCTTCTGCGCGAGACCGACGGCGGCGTCGAGTTCATGATCGCCACGGCAGCCGCCATCATCTGGTGGGATGTGCGCGGTGCCGCGGCCGGCAACCCCTGGATCATGGGCGTCGCCGAATAGGCCCACCCCGGCAATATCGATTTTCCGAAAGCCCTTCCCGGCTCCAAGCTACGCCGGGGAGGGCTTTCCCGTTTGAGGTGCGACTGCGCAGGCGTACGTTTTCCGTCGAAGGCGATTCTGCTCCCGGTCCCGTCCACCGATGCCCCCGGCCGCCGACGCTCCGGTGGCGGTTGACGCGTCGTCTCACTTCACGGACAATGTTCTCGTTCAAGTTCAACCAAGAACGAAAATAATGCTGGCCTGGAATTATCAAAGGGGAAAGGTCGGCTCAGGGGACAATAGGGGATCGGAAATGGGACGAGGCTTCACCTCAACAGAGGCTCGGCATGCGCGCAGCTGTGCGCATGCGTTCCTGTGCCTTGTATTCCTTCTCCTTTGCGTGTTTCCTATGAGCGGTTGCCGCTACAGCGAGGCACTCGCCACCATCATCGACGACCCCTACGGCACCTACGAACCCGATGCGCAGCCGCAATACAACGATGTCGCCGGCGCCCCGGAAAACCCCGATCTGGTCAGTTCCGAGCAAAACGATTCCGAGAATAAGGCCGAGCAGCGCCCCTCTCTTCCCGTTTATCGCGCCGATGCGCCGGAAAACGGCTTCGCCAAGGCGCGCACCTATGACGCTTCAAGCGACAATGCCCTCGAGGCCACGGAAGGCGATGATCCCGCGGAAAGCGAGGAGCAAGCTGCCTCGGTCGCCGAACCTGGCGAAGAGCAAGGCGCTGGCGCCGGAGACGTTGGTCCTCAGCAGGAAAGTCCTGAGGGCGCTGCCGAGCCGAATGCGGTGACCGGCCGCGGCGGCGAGGGGCGCACCTACGGCGAGGATGGCACGTACGACGAGCTTCCCGATGCGGCGGCCATTGCTGCGACGGGTACGTACGCCACCATTGCGCAAATGCTTGGCGGCGCCGGCGCGGTCGCCGCGTCAAGCGAGTCGTGGGTTGCCGACGTCGCGCAGCGCGGGCTGTTTCCGGGGGAAGGCGTTGAAAGCGTCGCCGTGGCCTGGTCGGGCGACGGCAGCGTGGCCGGCAGCCTGGATGTCGACGCCGTGCTCGCGTCGAGTGCCGACGTTCTGCTCCACGACGCGGCAACCGCCCTTTCCGCAGCTGATACTGAATCGCTCGAGCAGGCGGGCGTGAGCGTCGTGGAGGTCCCCGCGCTCGGCGCCGCCGCCACCACCGACGCCGACATTGTAACGGCGGTGCGCGTCGTGGGCCAGGTGCTCTCCTCCTCGAAGGCAGCCTGCGCGCTTTCGTCCTCCGATATGGCTTCCGCGTATGCCCAAATGCACGATGGCGCGCTTTCGGCTTGCAAAAACGCCAATGGAGGCTACTCCTACAAGATGATCGCCGGCAAGGCTGCGCAAAGCGTCTACCAGCCAAATCTTACCGGCTCCTTCTCCGACGTTCGCGTCACTACCGCCTATGTGGACGCATGGACGGCTTGCGCTACGCCGGTGGCGACTGCCGATCGCTCGTTCGGCTTGGCGTCTCTGTATCTTGACGGCCAGACGATGGACATTAGCGACGGCCTGGGCCTTTCCGCGACGGTGCCGAAAGGCTCCTTCGCGCTCATCGACTACTACTTGCAGTGCTCGGGCGTGGTGAACAACGCCTACGACGGCGAACGCCCGGTGTCGGCCGACGAGGGCGGTTCCACGTTGCCCTACCCCGTAGCCGCCGGGCGCACCGACGGCCTTTCGAACATGAGGCTGGGTACGCGCGAATTGCCGAGCGCCCTGTGGTACGGCATGTACGGAACCACCGTGTACGACGTGTGGTCGACGCTGGGCGACGAGGACTTTCCCTGCCTGCTGGCGCGCACCGACGACATCGCGCAAAGCATCGCGGAGTCCGCGGCGAAGGTGAACGGCCTGTACAACACGGGTAAACCCTACGAGGTGCGCGTGGTGCCGCGCGGCGTGTTCGGCTCATGGGCCGACGGCACGCCGGAAAGCTATCTGCTCGCCCCGTGGGCCTACGGCGTCTTCCAACAGGAGGGCGACATTTCCGAGGCGTCTGCGCAAGCCGACGAATTCTATTCGCTTTTCTATCGCACCGACGGAGCTGGGGCGCTCGTGAACCTTGAGGGCACCTATCGAGCCGCCTGCCCGACCGGATGACCGTGCCCCGCGCGCAAATGGTCTGGTCGTCAGCGCGCATCGCGAACCCATTGCGGAAACGGCGACGGAAAGGAGCCTCGCAGGACCGTTTCCTCTATGCATAGTTTGGAAGGAATCCCCGACAGCGTGTCGGAAGGAAAAGGAACAGCAAGAAGGAGATCAAGCCTATGGTTACCATCCCCGTTAAATCACGTTTGTGCTCGGTCGTCGTCGCCGGTGCCCTGGCCGCCACCGTCGGCTGCGCCGGCACCGCATTCGCCGAAGAGACGGCCCAGCCCCTCGATGTCACGAAGTACGTTTCCGCATCGAACTCGCCCGCATCCCAGGCTTTGCCCGAGATCCTCGGCCTCTCCGGTGTTGACGAGCTGCAGGTCGATCCCTACAGCACCGATGTCATGACGACGTACAATACCGGTGCGGGCCTGAAGTACCTGCTCATGGGCACGACGATGTACAACGTCAACCCCAATCCCTACTTCTACAACACCGTGGTCGCCAAGAGCGGCACCGGCGTGGTGTACAACAAGGACCATCGCTGGGCTTCCATGAAGAAGGAAATTTCCAATCCCATCCGCGCCCTGGCCCCGTTCCAGTCTGGCGACGCCACCGACGACGCTGTCTGGCTGCTCGAGCCCGACGTGATCATCGGCAACACCATCACCAAGGCCGGCGCCCTCACCGACTACTCCACCTCCGAGTATGCCCCGGCGGTCGAGAAGTACCTGAACCAAGCGGAGGGCACCTACAAGCCCATCGCCACCGAGTACACGCTCAACAGCATGGCCGAGATCGTCGACAAGACCTACGGCGTGGCCGAATGCGGCGAGCAGGTGGTGAGCAACTCCAACGGCACCAAGCAGCTGCGCTACGGCAGCGCCGAGGCCATTGCCACCAACTACGAGAAGTACGTCAAGGGCACGCAGGGCTACATCCTCAGCCAGCTCGAGGCCAATAAGGCTCAGAAGAAGACCGTCGCCGTGGTCGAGCAGCAGAACGAGGACGGCACCTACACCATCACCAAGACCCCGAGCAAGTGGTCGACGGGCACGCGTTTCTTGGAGATTACGACGCTGGTGGCGAATAACCTGGCCGATAGCTTCGAGGGAGAGGAAGCCGCCACGGTCACGGCCGATCAGCTTTCCAAGGCCGACCTCATCGTGCTGACGACCGGCGCGTCGAAGGCCGATATGGGCAGCTTGGCGAAGAAGACCTACTGGTCCACGAGCAACAACAACGGCGCCATCTACAAGGTTGACGCCAACTCGGTCGAGATCGGCACGAACTACGGCCGCATCCTGGGCTGCCTGTACCCCGAGTACGTTGACCAGTCCGATATGGTGGCGTACTACTACGATACGTTCTACCATGTGAAGTCCGACATGCTCTCCGACGCCGTGGACAAGGGCATGGACGGAATCCGCAACTGGGACATCCAGGACGGCAACGCAGGCGAGCTCCTGAACTGGACCGCCGACACGGTGAAGGATTACAGCAAAGCCGCCGTGCAGGCCAAGCTCGATGCGGGCATCGAGTGGATTTACGAGCAGGGCGAAGAGGCCGACGAGCTTCTGAAGCTGAGCAGCAAGCACACGTTCGTCGACATCGACGAGGCTGCGATCACTCTTGAGGCGACGAGCTACGAATTTACCGACGGAGGGGTCTACACGCCGAAGGTGACGTCGGTGAAGTGCGGCGACGCCACGCTCGTCGAGGGCAGCGACTACACGGTCTCCTACGCCGACAACGACAAGGTGGGCACGGCCACGGTGACCGTCACCGGCACTGGCAACTACACGGGCAGCGCCACGACCACCTTCGAGATTGCGAAGAAGGCCGAGCCTATCAGCTTCAAAGATGTCGATCCGAGCGCCTGGTATGCGGACGCCGTTTCGCTGTGTGCCGAGAAAGGCCTGATTCAGGGTTACCCCAACGGCAAGTTCGGCGTGGATGACAAGGCAAGCCGCGTCCAGATGATCACCATCCTGTGGCGCTACGCCAACCCGGGCATCGACGATGGCTATGACGCGGCGACGGCCACGTACACCGGCAAGATGGTCGATGTCGAGGATGGCAAGTGGTACACCGGTGCGGTCGAATGGGCCGAGAAGGCCGGCGTGATCAGCGGCGTCGATCGCGATGGGCAGCGTTACCTCGACGGCGACATCACCCTCGACTTCCAGACCATGCTGACCATGATCGTCAACTTCACCGCAAACGAGAAGGACGTCGAAGCGACTGCCTTAGACGCCCTCGACCGCTTCGTGGACGGCGCCGGCGTGTCCGACTGGGCTCAGCACACGGTCGCCTATGCTGCCGTGCATGGCTACTTCAACGGCGTCGATCGCGCCGATGGCCGCTATATCGACGCGATGGACGAGGTTGCGCGCGTGCGCGTGGCCGGCGTTCTGGCGAATTGCTTCGAGACCGGCGTGCTGGAGTAAGCGTGAGTCTTCGTTGAGCGAGCGGGGCCGGGTGCGCTGCCCGGCCCCTTCGTGCGATTGAGGAAGGGGGTGACCGATATGGGAGATAGCGGCTTGCGCGCAATGCGCGATGATTCGCCGGCGAGTGCCGGCGAGCCGGCGGGCGGCGTCGGATCGGCGGGCGGCCATGGCTCGCTCGCTATGCGTTCGTTGCCGCGGGCGGCCACGTCCGTTGCCGTATCGGTCGCCCTCGCCTTTGCGCCCGCCGGCGGGGCGGTGCCGGTCGCCTTGGCCGACGGGCATTTTCCCGATTCCGTCGTTGCTGGCGGATCGGTTGATGGGCTGCCTGCCGAAGTCGGATCGGTTGACGAAACGCCTGCTGAGGGTAGCGGATCGATCAACGACGCGACCCCTTCCGTCGATATCACCGAGCAATGGAACGCCGGCGGTATGCGCATCGATGCGCCGGGCACGTACGTGCTTTCCGGCGATGTGCATACCGATGGGGCTCTTGCCATTTCCGTGGAAGCTGGGCAGACGGTCGTCATCGATTTGGCGGGGCATGACGTTTGGGCGGCCGGGGCGCTTGCTTGCGCAATCGATGCCGACGGGTGCGCGGGCACGCTGATCGTGCGCGACTCGGCGCGATGCGCGGATGCCCGGGCGTCGCGGCGCGCGAAAATCTCCTGCACGGTCGATCTTGCCGTGCTGTCCTCTTCGGCCGGCACTGCCGAGCACAAGGCGGATTTGCCTGGCGCGGTCGGGGCTGCAACGGAGGTGGAAAACAATTCCAGCATCGCATCCGCTACGCAGACTCTTGGCGAGTTGGCGTGCATCCGCTGCAGTGGCGCGGCCACGGATGAGGCCTGCGCGGCCATGGTCCGCATCGAAGGCGTCGAGGTTGCTCTCGACGTCGTTTCGGGTGGCTTATCCGCGGGTGAGGGACTTGCGGCAACCGATGCCGCAGCGCTTTCGTTCGGTTTTCCCGACGGGGTAGTGGAATCCGAATCCGTTGCTGCGGCTGAAGGGGCTTTCGTGCATGCCCAGCTGCGCGACGTGGCCGTTTCCGTGGGCGCTGATGTGGCCGGCAGCCTTGCCGGCGCGTGCGGCGTCGTGCAGCATACCGGCGCCTCGCTTGCGCTTTCGGGCGCGTTCGCATCGGGTAGCGCGGATGCGGGCTTTCCCGACGTGCGCGTTTGCGCGCAGGGCATGCAGGTAGCGCAGGATTTCAAGCTGGAAGGCGCCGCCGCGTTGCGCATCGACGATGCCGCCATCGCGGACGGGCTTCCTTTCGCGGCCCTCGTCGCAGAGCTTTCCGACGAGGGCCCATCTTCGAATAATCCCGACGAATCCGCCGGTCAAGCGCTTGCATCGGCTTTTTCCCCGTTGCGCGACGGGTCGCGCTCATGCGTGTACCGCGAGGGTGTCGGCTTTCTGTTCGAGAAGCCTGAAACCGAAACCTTGGACGATCTCGGACGACAGGGGGGCTCTTCGCTGGCCGCGGTGAATGCCTCCTCTGCGCCCGCCGAGTCCGCATTGGACGGCTCGCCTGCAGAGGCGGACCAGGTTAGCCTCAACGACCTGTGGTCGGCGCAGGAAGGCGGGGCCTCGCGGCCCCTCGTCGTTTCCGAGGCGGGCACGTATCGTCTCGACGCCGACCTCGCCGCCTCATCCGGCATCACCATCGACGCGCCGGATGCCGCCATCGTCATCGATTTGGGCACTTCGACGCTATCGTTTTCCGGCGTGTTGTCCGCCCCCTGCATCTCCGTCACCCAAGCGGCGTCGGTGCGCATCGTCGGCGCCGGCGCAAATCGCGCTTCGGCTCAGCTCGTGCAGGGCGGCTCGGCGCTCACCAAGCTGGTGGAATGCGACGAGGGCCTGCTTGCCGTCGAGAGCGTTTCGATGAGCATGCGCTCCTCTGACGACGCCTTCTCGCTGTCCGACCTCGGCGCAACGGCGGTTTACGTCAAGGCGGGGTCGCTCGATATGCGCGACTGCTCCGTATGCGTCGACCTGTCGAATCAAACCAAGACCAATGTGGCGACCGGCGGCGGGCTGAAGAACTGCCCGCGCGGCATCTATCTGGGGTCACGCGTCCAGGCCTCGACCGTGCAGCGCTGCTCCGTCAGCGTTTTGGGTTCCCCTGCGGCGGAATTGCGCGCCTTGGAGAAGTGGTCGACGACTTCGCACGTCAACGCGTACGGCCTGTATTCGTTGGCGAAGGAAGCGGTGGAGGTGGCCGGCTGCTCATTCAAGGTTTCCTCGCCGCGCGGATGGGCCACCGGCGTGCAGGCTCGCCGTGCGCGCCTTGCGACGGCGACGGGCGCGGCGTTGACGACCGTCGATGTTTCCGCAGGCGAAGTTGCTGTTGGCCTGCGATCGACCGCGCAGGGCGGTATCGACCTCGCTAGCGGCCTGTCCGTTTCGTATGGAAAGGAATGCGCCGGCGTGCAGGCGGCGCTCGCGTCCGAGGTCGAGGATGCGTTCGCCTTCGAGGCGGGTTTCTCAGGCGCGGCCTTAGGCGTGCTTATGGGGGATGCGCAGGGCGAGGTGAACGCTGCCGGCGCCGTGATCGGGCATGTCGATGCGCTGTCGGGCTCGGGTGCATCCGTTGCGGCGGCGCTTTCGGACGCGAAGGGAGCCGAGGGCTCGTGCGAGGTTGCCGCCGATCCCCTGACGGGCAAGCTCGCTTTCCGGCTTGATGAGGAGCGCGCCCTGGTCGAGGTCGTCTCGTCAGATGGCGCTGCGCGCAGGTATGCCGGCGTGGCCGAGGCGATTGCGCAGCTGGGTCCGGGCGATACGTTGCGCCTGCGCAGGGATGTCCCCGATTTGGCCATTTCGGGCCTTTCCGAGGGTGCATACACCATCGACCTTGCAGGTCATTGCGTCTCGTCGCTGAGCCTATCAGGCGCCGGCGACGTTGCGGTCGTCTCAAGCGCCGCTGGCGGATCGATCGAGGCGGCGGCGGGCGCGGGCAGCGCCGTCGTGCATTCCGGATCGGGGTCGCTTTCCCTTACGGGAATCACGGTGTCGTGTGTCTCCTCGTCATGCGCCGTCGCCGCCATCGACGTGAGTGCAGGCGGCGCGCTTTCCCTGCAGGATGCGGTTGTTTCGGCCCATGGCTCTTTCGGTGGCGTATACGGGGTCCGCTCGACGGGGAAGGTTGGGCTTTCCGGCTGCGAGGTGGACGTTTCGACGGCGAGCGTCGGTGTGGCCGCGGTCGGGGTGCGCACCGACGGCGAGGGCGCGCTTTCCTGCGAGGGCAGTTCCATTTCCGTGCGTGCCGCTTCCGGCAACGCCGGCGGCATCGATGCGTCGGGGCCCGTGTCCGTGACGGCGACGGGACAGCGCGGCTGCATTGTGGAGGTTTCCGCCGGCAGCTCCTGCGAGCAGGCTTGGGGCGTGCGCGTGCGCACGGCGCAGGCGGCGAGGGTCGAGGATGCCTCCGTCACTGTGGCGGGCGCGCAGGGCGGTCGGTCCTTGTGTCTGGCGTCCGGCGAGGTCAACGCCCCGGCTAAGGTTCGCTGGGAACTTGACGGCGCCTGCTCGCTCGTCGCGGCGACCGCTGCGCTCGAGCTGGTCGGGGAACCGGTCACAATCGGTAACCGGTTTGATCTGCGGAGTGGTTCGGCCGCCATAGACGCCTCCGGCCTCGAAGGCGACGTTTGCGCACGTTGCGCGAGCATCCCGGCCGCTGAAAGCCTTGCCGAGCTATTCGAACCCGCCGCGGGAAGCGCTTACGATGGCTGGGCTTTGGAACGCGCCGACGGGGCGATTCTCGTTTGGGGCCATGCTCCGGTTGCGCGCAACATCGATGAGGGCGAGACCTATCCCTCCGTCGCGCGGGCGCTTGCGGCGGCGCGGGACGGGCAGACCGTCTCCTTGCTTTGCGATGCCGCGGAAACGGGTTCGGTATTCCTGTCCTCGCAGGTAACCCTCGACTTGGCCGGCCACGCCCTTGCTTGGAGCGCCGACGCCGCAAGCCTGACGGCCGCCGACGGCGTCATCGCTCCTCTCGTCCTCGCATCGGGCGCCGGTCTTTCCGTCGTGGGAGCCGGCGACGCGGGCGGACGCCTCTCCCTTTCCGTCGGCAACGCTTCCGCGACCTTGCCCGCTTCCAACCTTGCCGGCATTTGCGTATGCGACGGGGCGTCGCTCGAGCTTTCCCGTTGCGCCCTGGAGGTTTCCTACGCCGCGCGAGCGTCCGCTACGAACGCCGTCTCTTTCAGCGGGGTTTACCTTGCCGGCGGCTCGGCCGTCCTCTCCGGGGCGGCGAGGGTTTCGGCTGCGTGCGAGGCTGCCCGTCTAGGCGGGGAAGGGGCCGGCAGCGTATGCGGTGTGCATTCGTCGTCGGGTGCGCTCGACGTATCGGCCGACAGCGCGGTATCCGCGCGCAACGAGGCGGATAACCCGGTGCGCGGCGAGGTGGTCGACTCCGTGAGCGGGGCCGGCGGCCGCGGCCGTACGCTCATGGAATTCTTCCCCGACAAGGACGGCGCGCTTTACGAAGAGCTGCAGGATGCCTTTTGGCGGCAGGCTTCGCTCGACAGCGCGACGGAGGATGCCGAGTGCCCCTTCGGCGCGAACGTGTACTATGCGGCTCCGCTCACCTTGTCCGACGGCACGCTCGTGTGGGCCTATTCCGACCCGGTGGCCAGCGAGGACATCGGCGCGCGGGAAAGCATCGTCGCCACGCATTTCTTCGCGCAATCCCGCTATGACGCCGTCTCGCGCACCTGCGGCGTCCTGGCCGAGGGACAGCGGGGCGACGTTCGGGTATCCGGCGTCGTGGACGCCTATTCCGCGCACGGCGACGTCGTGGCGCTGTCGGCCGAGTCCGGCTCTTCGCCGTGCGTTGAGGCGACCGCCCGTATCGAGGCACGCCTGGGAGAGGGGGCCTGCCCTGTGCGCGTTCTGGGATCCGCCCTGGACTTGCGCGATGAGCTCGGGTTGGATTCGTCCGTTTTCCCGGATAAGGTTTTCTACCCGACCGGTTCGTCAGCCGAACGTGTGAGCTGGGAAAACCCCTCTGTCGAAGCGTTTTACGCCGACGGGTCCTCTGCAATTTCGAACGGGGGCGCTCACCTTGTTGTCGCCGGCGCCGCGTACGAGGTCCTCCATCCGTTTGAGCCTGAAGCGTCCGCCTTGGACGAGGTTCGCGTGACGTTTTCCAATATCGTCGACGCTTCAGGTCGGGAATTGCCCGAGGAAGTCGTCGCGGTGCCCTATGGGCAGACGTTGCAGCAGGCCGGCGTCACCCTTCCGACCCCCGCCGATTTCGACGGGCCGGGAGGGGTTCGCTACCGCTTCGTCGGCTGGTCGGTGACGAGTGCGCGCAATACGGTGAACATCTACGACGCCGAAGCCCTCGCCGGCGCCCTTGGTGTCGATGGCGAGCTCGCGGGCGCTTCTTCGGGCGCGGTGAGGCTGCAGGCGGCGTACGTCCCCGTTTGCGCAGACGAGCATCTGGTGACGTTCCAGGTCGATTCATGCGTGTTCGCTTATGGAGCGCAGGATGGAAGCCGCCCGGCATATCGCGCGGGCGATGCCGGGGCGCAATTCTCAATCCCGGGCAAGCTCGACGAGGCCGATGGGATTTCGTATGGTTTTGCCGGGTGGTGCGACGCCGAGACGGGCGCGTCGTATGCCGGACCCCTGCCCGCGGCGCACGCCGACGTCCGCTATGTTGCACGGTTCGTCTCGGCTGCGGAATCCGTCTCCGTGACGTTTCGCCATTGGGGCGTCGTCGCGCAGCAGCGATCGCGCACCGAGACGACGGTTTCTCTTCCCGCGGGGCAAGACCCCGTGCAGGCGGCCGCGAAGGCGGTCGAGGACTCCACTGCCTTCGCGCTTGACGGCGTCGTGCACGTTTTCGTCGGATGGTCGCCGCGGGCAAGCGACGCCGCGCCGGTCTACGGCCTTGCCGACAGCTTGCCGGCCGCGACCCAAAGCGCCACGTACTGCGCCGTGTACGAAACGCGTGATCAGCTCATCGACGTCTCGTACGTCGTCGACGGGGTGCCCTATGCCGAAGCGCTGCAGGTGCCTGCCGCCGCCACCGTCGACACGGCGCTGTAGACGTTCGCCGGCGCAGCCCGCCCGGCCGACAAGGACGCCGATCGGCGGTTTCTCGGCTGGGCTCTTTCGCCCGATGCGGATCGCGCGCTCATGGGGTCGGTGAAAACGCTTGCCGACTTGGTCGAGCTTGACGAGCCGCTCGTGCTGTACGCGGTGTTTTCCGGGCAGGGCAACTCGGCCGATCCTGTCAGCCCCGACGAATCCGAAAAACAGGCCGACCCCTCCGATACGCCGGATGAGGTCGTCATCAGGCCCGAAAGCGGTCGACGGGGGACGGCTCTTGGGAGCACGGGCGCCGGCGCGCGCGCCGAGGCTACCGTACTGTCTTCCCGCCAGCAGGTTGCCAAGGGCGCGGCTGCAGAGACCGTCGCGCCGGCCGTTTCCGCCGCCCTCGTCGATGATCACCGGGTGCAGGCCGCAGATCCCGTGTCCGAGCCTCCCGCCGTCGGGGATACGCCGGCCGCCTCGGCCGATATCGCAAACGCCGTCGGGGTGTTCGCGGCCCTCGGCGCCGGTGCGGCGGCGCTTGTCGCGGCCGTCATCCGCGCCCTGCGAAACCGCCGCCTGGACTCCCGCTCCGACGATTTCGACGAAGCGAGCCCCGACCAGGAACGAAAGGTGGACTTCTGATGGCCCTTAAGCGCAAAGGGGGCCGCGACGCCGTCCTCCCGATTCGCTCGGCTGCCTCAGCCGTCCAGCTCGAAGCCGACGAACGCGGCAACGACTATGCCGCCGCGCGCGATCGCGGGCATGCGGTCGATGGACGCCTGCAGGTGCTATTCGTGCTTCTCGTCGTGCTTGCCGTCGTCTACGTCGTCGGGCTTGTCATCCCGAAGGGGCTTTTCGACGGCGCGCTGCACGACTCGTCGGGCGGCGAGGGGTACGGCCTCGCGTGGTTCTTCCGCGACCTGGGCGCGAACCTCAACGCGTTGGTGGTGACGCTATCCGGCGCCGTTCCCGAAAGCGGCTCGGCCGCGCCGCTCATGATCCGCTTCGTGGTGATCGCCGCCTCGGGCGCATCCATGGCCCTTGTCGGGGCCCTGTATCAGGGTTCATTCCGAAATGGCCTGGTCACGCCCTCGACGCTGGGCGTTATGGCTGGATGCGGCCTTGGCATGGCCTGTTGGGTGGCCTTTTTCTACGACGAGGGCGCCGGCGCCGTCATCTTCGCGGGGGCCGACCAGTCGAGTATCGGGGCCATCTCCTATCTTTCCTCGTCGGCGGGGCTTGCGCTTTGCTCGTTTTGCGGGTGCCTTGCGGTTGTGGGGCTGGTGCTTGCGGCCGTGCGTCTCTCGCGTGCCGGCTCGGGCATCCTCATGATCATCACGGGCCAGGTCATAGGCGGGGTTATGGGCGCCGTGGTCAATACGATGCGCTATTACTACGTGACGGTCGAACCCGACGGGCAGCGCGCGCAGATGCTCATGGAACTGCAGATCTCTTCGTTCTACCGGGCCTTCACGGTCCTTGACATCCTCGTCGTGGGCGTCCCGCTGGCCATCACGTTCACGCTGGCCATGCGCTACCGCGACCAACTCACGTTGCTCGCCTTCAGCGAGGGGGAGGCGCGTTCGATGGGCGTGGAGGTTCGCCGGCTGCGTGCGGTCGTGGTCGCTACGTCCACGCTGCTCACGGCCATCGTGGTGTCGTTTTGCGGGCATGTCGGCTTCATCGGCTTCGTCGTGCCGCACCTGGCCCGCCGTCTGGTCGGCCCGCATTACGCTTATCTGCTGCCCTGTTCTCTTCTGCTCGGAGGGGTGTTCGTGCTTGCGGCTTACGTGCTCGTGTTCACCTTGCTGGGCGGCGGTTACGTGACGATGACCGGCATGTTCGTCTCCATTCTGGGCGCGGCCGTGTTCTTGGTGACGGTTTTTCGTGGGAAAGGGGGTAAACGTGGGCGCATCTGATAAGCGGCGACCTGTTCCCATCGCGCGCATCGCCAACGGGTCGGTCGCGCGCATGGGTTTCGGGAAGGGCGTCGTCGTCGAGCGTCGCCTGTCTCTGCGGGAGACGAACCGTGCGCTGCGCGCTGAGCGGACGGCCGCGCGTCGTCGCGTGCTCGCCTGCCTGGCCGTTCTCGCCGTTCTTGCGTTTCTCTCGCTTGGGCTCGTGGGGGCGCAGGGGCGTTATTACCTGGGGTCGCACGAATATGCGTTCTACAGCCCCCTCGAGGTCGCCCGTGCCATCTACATGCACGTGTATTGCGCCCTTGCCACGGCAACCCATGCCTTCGAAGCGCCTTCGGCCCAGTGGCTTACCGACAACGTGCCTGGATATTGGGCCGTGGGCAACCGCGCAGGCGTCATCGGCATCACGCTGGTGTGCGCCGTGCTGCTCAGTGTGTCGGGCATGCTGTACCAGAACGTGTTCAGGAACCCCCTTGCCGGCCCCGGCATGCTCGGGGTGTCTACCGGCGCGGGTTTGGGGGTTATGGTGCTTGTGCTCGTCTACGGCGCGGCGGCGCCGGCCATGGTGTCGCAGCGCTATGCCCTGTGCTACGGCGCGGGTGCGCTCGTCATGGTTTTGGTGATGGCTGCCGGGAAATATCTTTCCGCGCCGGGACGCTTTGACGTCATGACGATGATGCTCGTCGGCGCCATTTTCGCGCAGCTGCTCGGCTTCGTGGTCAGCTACGTGACGCTGTTTGTCATGGATGACGTGGACTATGCGGTCTACTTCGAGGTGTCGCAGATGCTCGTCGTGGATACCTCGGCGCTTTCGTGGGCCTGTCTAGGCGTTGCGGCCCTTGCGAGCGTACTGCCCATCTACCTGCTTCGATTCCCTATGAACGCGTTGGCCTTCGAGGAGGCCGAGGTGCGCGCCCTGGGTCTTGATTCCAACCGCCTGCGCATGGTGGCACTTATCTGCGGTGCCGTCATGATCCTTGCGGCGCAGGTGCATACCGGCATGGTGGGTATGGTGTCGCTCATCGTGCCGTTCCTCGCGCGCAGCTGGTTCGGATGCGAGTTCGGGCATCAGCTCGCAGGCAACGCCTGCATCAGCACCGTGCTTCTGCTGGCCTGCCGCGACCTGGCCGATGCGGTGCCGTTCGTCGGAGACGGCCTGGCCGTGGGGTCGGTGGTCGGCGTCGTTGCCCTGCCGTTGTTTTTGCTGGTCGTGGCCCGGCAACAAAGAAGTTGGGAGTGAATCTGTGAAGCTCGTTATCCGCGACGCCGCTATCGGCTACAACCCTGCGCAACCCCTTCAACGCGACGTGAACCTGACGCTGTCCTCGGGCGAGGTATGCTGCGTGCTCGGCCCGAACGGCTGTGGCAAGTCCACGCTCATCCAGACGGTGCTGGGCATGCAACCCCTGCTTGCGGGAACCATCACGCTTGACGGGCGCGACTTGACGCGCGCTTCGGCGGCAGAGCTTGCCGCTTCGGTCGCCTACGTGGCCCAGTCGCACGCGCAGCCCTTTCCCTATCTGGTGAAGGAAGTGGTGATGCTCGGGCGCTCGGGCAAGGTGCGGGGGCTTGGCGGGCAGCCGACCAGGCGCGACCGCAACATAGTGGAGAACGCGATGGAGATGATGGGCATCCGGGACCTTCGCGACGTACCCTATGTGGACATATCCGGCGGCGAGCTGCAGCTGGTCATGTTCGCCCGCGCGCTGGCCCAGGAGCCGAAGCTGCTCATCCTCGACGAGCCGACGAGTGCGCTCGATTTCGGCAACGCGGTGCGCGTCATCCGTCGGGTACGTGATATGGCGGGCGCGGGCTTGGGCGTGCTCATGGTCACGCACGACCCCGATCATGCGTTCATGACGAAAGCCAACGTGGCGCTTTTCTCGCACGACTGCCCGATGCGCTTCGGCGCCGCCGACGAGATCATCACGCGGCGCAACGTTCAGGAGGCGTACGGCATCGGCGTCAAGCTGGTGGAGTTCGTGCACGCCTCCGGCGAGGTCATGCGCACGTGCGCTCCCGAGTTCGGAGACGAGGATGTCTCCGCGGGCGCGGATGCTCGGGTGGGCGCCGCCGCTGCGGCTGCACCCGGCGGTGCCGAGGCGAAGGGTCGCGGATGAACGGCCGTGCCGACAATCGGGCTTGCCACCCGCGCTGCGCGCGCATCGGCGCTTGGCTTACCGTCGCGGCGCTCGCCGTCGTATTCTGCGCGTTGGCGCTTTGCGTCGGCGATGCCGAGTACCGCGCGACTCCGGTCGGCTGGGTGGCCTTGATCGCCCTTATGTGCCTTATCGGCCTTTCGTGGGTCTCGGTTTTCGTGGGCGCTTCGGGCGTCGCGGTCGCAAGCGAGCGGACGCGCATCGATTGCCCGCGCGCAGGGGAGGCTTCCTTCCCGGTGGTGCTGCGCAATGACGGGTTTCTGCCCCTGTTCCACGTCGATGTGCGCTTTTCGGTCGTCGATCGCGAAGGCTGCGCTCTCGATGGGTCGCTTGTGCAGGTCGGTTTGGCTGCGCGCTCTTCCCAAACGTGCTCCTTTCGCGCGACGTTTTCCCATATCGGATGCTTCCGTGTTGGGGTTGACGAGGTCGTCGTCCACGATTTTCTGGGGCTGTTCAGTCGACCGGTCGCCGTGCGCGCCGCATGCGAGGCCTGCGTCACGCCTCGCCTTGCGGCCATTGCGTCGATGCGCCTCGACGACCATGCGCCAAACGAAGTTTCGCGCCCGGTGAAGGCCGTGCTCGCCGATTCCATGGATTATGCCTATCCGCGTCCCTATGTCGTCGGCGACCCGCTGAAAACCATCCATTGGAAGCTTTCCGCGCGGACGGGGAACTATCAAACGCGCCTGTTCGAGCAGACGGTGAACCCCGGCGTGGCCGTTGTGCTCGATCTGTCGGCGCCGCCGGACGCTCTCGATGCGGAAGAGACGCGCAAGCTTTTCGACTGCGTGGTGGAGTGCGGCCTGTCGGTTGCGCGCTACGCGCAGCGGCAGGGCTTGGAGTTGGAAATTCATTATCGCAATCGCGCAGGGGACGTATCCGTGCTCAACGCCTGGGACGACGATGCCGCGGTCCGGTTCGTCGAGAGCCTGCCCGTGCGCGTCGATGCGCACGACGGCGCCGCGCTTATCGAGCACGTGGGCGGGCAGGCGTGTAGGCAGCCGAACATCGTCGTCTGCACGGCCAACCTTGCCGAAGATATGCTTGCGGGCGTTGCCGCCGCGAGGCTTGCGCGCCGCAGCCCCTTCGTGGTGGCGGCCGTGCCCGGGCATGTGGTCGACCGCGCGCGAGAACGCTATCTGGCGCCGCTTGCCCGGCTCGACTCGCTGGGCGTCGGCTACGTTGCGCTCAGCTCGGCAGACGAGCTTTCCGGGGTGATGGCATGATGTCCGCGATCGCCTCATCGCCCCGACTGCGCGCGGCGGCGTTCGACTTCGTGCTCGTGCTCGCCGTGTCCCTGAGCATCACCTACTCGCTCGCCTCCGCGTTCGACGCCACTGTGGGGCTGCGGGGGTGCGTGCCGCTCGCCGCCGTTATCGAGGGTGTGCTGCTCGCCGTGCTGTTCGCGGGGTCGGCCTCGAAGCGCGCCGCCGCCTTGAGCGCCGCAGCGACGGCGGTGCTCGGCTTTTGCGTCGTAGCGGGGTCCGTCGCGGCATCCCCGCCCGATGTGGAGCCCATCGTCGAGGGCCTCGTTAACGACGTGCCGGGGAATTATTTGGTGTTTTCTCTGATTGTTGTCGCCTCTCCCGTGGTTGTCTATCTATTGTCGCGCAGGCCTTTCGGAGCCGTCGTCCTCGCGGCTGCTGCCGTGAGCGTCTGCGCCGGCGTGCAGTTCCTGTTCCGCGATTGGCTCTATGGCGAAGGCGGCATGCTTGCCTTCTCCGTCGCGCTCGTCGGTTCCGGGGCGCTGTTCGTCTACCAGCGTTATCGCGCCGACGCCTATGCGGCAAGCCGTCTTTCCGCCCCTGCATTCGGCCGGGTGTTCGCCTTTGGGCTTGCCGCGGTCGCGGCAAGCGCGCTCGTAGGCTGCGGCGTCTTCTTCGCCATCGTGCGCCCGCTTGGCTTGGGAACGCCGGTCATCAAGCCCTTCGAGGCGCATATCGTCCGGCCCGTCATCGAGTATTCCGGCGTGTACGATGCGGTCGCGGTCGAGAATCCGGAGCTGTTCACCAGCCTTGTGGGGGACGAGGACGCCGATTCCAACCAGAGTGCCGACGGCGGGGCGTCGCCGCAGGAAGCCGAGGACGAGGTGACGGGCGGCGCGAACCCGGTC
>CAVBAM010000006.1:0-17535 GCA_963593315.1 Candidatus Methanomethylophilaceae archaeon
GCGTAAAGGTTGGCCCAAGCCCCGACTGGATGGTCGAGCGCCTGGCCGCCATCGGCCAGCGTTCCATCAACAACGTTGTCGACGTGACGAACTACATCCTGTTTTTGTTCGGTCAGCCTTTGCATGCGTTCGACCTGAACAAGCTTAAGGGCGCTGACGGCGTGGCTCACGTGGTGGTCCGTGCTGCCGAAGAGGGCGAGAAGCTGACCACGCTCGACGGCGAGGACCGCACGCTCACCTCCGACATGACCGTCATCGCCACGCCCGAGGCCGGCGCCGTCGCGCTTGCCGGCGTCATGGGCGGGCTGGACACCGAGGTTACCGAGGAAACGACCGACATCCTGCTGGAGACGGCCACCTTCGAGGCTGGCCGCACCTCGCGTACCTCGCGCAACTTGAACCTCATTTCCGAAAGCTCCATGCGCTACGAGCGCGGCGTGGACGACCACGGCATCGATGTCCGCTCGGCGGCTGCCGCGGCGCTTATCGTTGAGGTTGCCGGTGGTCAGGTTTCCGGCGGCATTGGCGCCGGCGCGGGCATTATCGACGTTTGGCCTGCCCCTTCGCCGGAAAACAAGCTGAAGTTCCGCATCGAGCGCTTCCAAGGCATGATGGGCGATGCCATCCCGCGTGAATTCATCGTCGATGTGCTCACGCGTCTGGGCTGCGAAGTTGCCGACTCCGACGAGGCGGGTGTGCTCGACGTGACGGCGCCGACGTATCGCCCCGACCTGCCGCGCGAGATCGACCTGTACGAGGAAGTGCTGCGCCTGTACGGCATGGACCGCATTCCGGCCACGCTGCCTGGCGGTCGCGGCCGCTTCGGCACGCGCACGCATTTGGCGCACGTGATCGACACCATCAACCGCACGATGACGGCTTCGGGTTTGAACGAGACCATGACCTATTCGTTTGCGGACCCGACCGAGCTTGAGCGCCTGCGCATGTCCGCCGAGGGCTTGGGTCAGCCGGTCGAGCTGATCAATCCCATGAATGCCGATCAATCCGTCATGCGCCAGAGCATCATTCCCGGGCTTTTGCGTTCCGTTGCACACAATCAGGCGCGCGGCGTGAAGAACATCCAACTTTACGAACAGGGCATGGTCTTCTTCGCGCATGAGGGAAAGAAGCAGCCCAAGGAACGCCGCCGTCTTGCCGGTGTTTTGGCTGGCGGCATGACCGATGCGGGTTGGAACAGCAAGCCCGCGCCGTTCGACTTCTTCGATGGCAAGGGCGTGGTGGAGAACCTGCTGCGCGAGCTGGCCACGCCGAAGGTGCGCTTTAAGGCGCTTTCCGCCGAGGATGCGCCGCATCTGCAGCCTGGCCGTGCGGCCGAGGTGCTCTCCGGCGGCACGACGCTCGGCTGGGTGGGCGAGCTGCATCCGCTGGCCGTCGCCGCTTACGACGCCGAGGCGCCCGTCGTCGCCTTCGAGCTGGACGTGGAAGCGCTCGAGAAGAGCTCGCGTCCGGCGCGCGACTACGTTGATGTGCCGCAGTTCCCGGCGGTTTCTATCGACCAGGCCTTCGTAGTGGGCGAGGACGTGACGCACGAGCGCCTGGTGCAGTGCATGACGTCGGCGGGCGGCAAGTTGCTTGAAAGCGTGCGCCTGTTCGATGTGTACCGCGACAAGCTGCGCGTTGGCGCCGGCAAGAAGTCGATGGCCTATGCGCTTACATATCGCGCAGCCGATCGCACGCTCACGAGCGAAGAGGTCGATAAGGCCCATGCGAAGCTCGTGAAGAAGGTTTGCGGCGCCACCGGTGCCGAGGTTCGCGGATAGCCTATCTGCCCTGGCGGGATGCTTTTCGCATCCCGGTGAAACGAGAAAGCCGTCGGTCGGTGTACCGGCGGCTTTCTCATATGGATGAGGATCCCCGTACTTAACCAAGGCTAACAGCGGTACAATGGCTGCAAAACGAAAGGACATGCATATGTACGACGACCTGATAAGCCCTGGCCGCAACGATGAATGTTGGTGCGGCAGCGGGCGAAAATACAAGAAGTGCCACCTTGCGAGCGACGAGCGCTTGCAGGAGCTTTACGAGCAGGGCTTCGAGGTTCCGCAGCGCAGTTTGCTGAAGACGGCGGAGGACATCGAGGGCATCAAGAAAAGCGCCGCCATCAACATCGGCGTGCTCGACTACGTGGCCGAGCATATCGGCCCCGGCGTCTCAACCGAGGAAATCGATAAGTGGATTTACGACTACACGGTTGCCCATGGCGGCATTCCCGCTGACTTGAACTACGAGGGCTATCCGAAAAGCGTGTGCACTTCCATCAACGAGGTGGTATGCCACGGCATCCCCTCGCCCGATGACGTGCTGCGTGACGGGGACATCGTCAACGTCGATTGCTCCACCATTTTGGACGGGTATTTCTCGGATTCCTCCCGCATGTTCTGCATCGGCAATGTTTCCGACGAGAAGCGCCGTCTGGTCGAGGAAACGAAGAAAGCGCTTGAGGCCGGCCTTGCCGCGGTGAAGCCGTGGGGTCTGTTGGGCGATGTGGGCGCCGCGGTGCGCGATTACGCTCATGAGCAGGGGTATTCCGTGGTGCGCGAATTCGGCGGGCACGGCATCGGCCTGGAATTCCATGAAGACCCGTTCGTAAGTCACGTCTCCGATCCTGGAACTGGAATGGTGCTTGCACCCGGTAGTTGCTTCACCATCGAGCCTATGATCAACATGGGTGCCCACGATATCGACATGACCGACCCCAACGGCTGGACGGTCCGCACCGCCGACCGTATGCCCTCCGCGCAGTGGGA
This sequence comes from Candidatus Methanomethylophilaceae archaeon, assembly GCA_963593315.1. Lineage (GTDB taxonomy): Bacteria > Actinomycetota > Coriobacteriia > Coriobacteriales > Eggerthellaceae > Senegalimassilia. The sequence goes on from CAVBAM010000006.1 coordinate 2,769, forward strand.
GGTTCAGCTCGTGGTGACCGAAACCGGTTACGAACTGCTTAGCTGGTAGGGTGTTGCTCCTGGCAGGAGGTCATTTTCGGCCCCCTGCCATTTTTCTTGCTTAAAACCGAACAAACGTACGATTTATATGCTATACTCCAACTTGTAAAGAACAGAGCCAGTGCAGGCGCTCCCCATTCGGGTTGCCCATAGATTGCGACGGTGTTCCTCGTCGCACGTACCACGCCTGCAAGATCCTCTCCCAAATATGGAACGCTCGAAGTGGGTGTATGCATATGCTCGGGAAGCAATCTGCCTTCAACTGCAACGCGCCGGAATCTCTCGTCGTCATCATGGCATTCCCGTTGTGCGATGTCGATCGCGAACCAGAAGATTCCGAGGCGCCACTTTCGCTTGAAGTCAGTTTGGACGAAGAGTCGAGCGCAATCGACCTGTATGCCGAGGCCTTGCAGGAAGGGTGCGTGCTGCCGCTTCGCTGCGCGTGCCTCATGGAGTGCCCCGACGCAATCGCGCTGATGCAGGAGGTGGGAGATGTCGTCTTCTAGCTTGCTGTGGGATTGCGACACCATTGCCCGCAAACAGGTTCCAACGGTCCAAGACGCCTTGGTCTGTTGTGACGAGGGCACGTTGCTTGCGGTAATAGAGCGGCAGTTCGCTGCCGATATGCCTGGGTGGTCGTGCGCGACGCCGCAGCAAAGGCTTGTTGCGCGCAAAAGGATGCGTTCGTCGCTTCGCGTGATGAAGGAATGTCCCGTCCATAGAAAAGAGGGGAAACAGCAGGGTGTTTTCCCCGTCGAGCGCTTTGTCGTCGTGGCGCAGGGACACTCGTGCTTTATCGAGCGGTGTGTACAAGCAACGCTCGTCTCGCTTGAAGAACGGCAAAGTGATTCGAGTGGGGATGGTATTGGGGAGTCCCTTTCGTACCTGCAATGGGATCGGGCGCTTGCCAGTCGAATATGGCTCGAGGGTCCGTGGGATTGCCAGGAACGCTATATGGCCCTCGCCAGCGTATATTGGCAGTTGACGCATCGGGGGTTCGGGCGCGCGCGGGCGCAGCATCGAAAGTCCTCCGGGTCGCCCTTTGTTGCTTCCGAGAAGGGGGATTGCTGCGATGCCGCGGCATCCGTTTCGGAGGAAGTGTCCCGGCGGGCTGCGGCGATGGGGCTGTTGGTGGCTGACGCTCTAGAGGAAACGTATCGCCAGCGCATGGTCGAGCGCGTCGAGGCGCTCAACGTCGCCGCTGAAAAGGATCTTGACGTCAGGGTTTGCCGCTTCCGGAATCGATTGCAGGTTGCCTAGCGGCCTGCAATCGGCGTTGGCCCCCATGAAAAGGAAGGGGCCGCCCTTGTGGGCGACCCCAAGTCCTTGCACCTTGAAAACTTGATACTGACGCCTAATCGGCAATCTCAACGAGCGTGATTTCGAAGTTCAGGTCCTTGCCGGCAAGTTCGTGGTTCATGTCGAAGGTGACAATGCCCTCTTCGATAGACTTCACGAACACGGGGAAAGGCTGGCCGCCCGGGCCCTGCATGTAAACGGTCTGACCGACGGGCAGCTGGTCGGCATTGGGAATCTGGTCAACGGGAACGCGCTGAACCAGTTCCTCGTTGCGCTCTCCGTAGGCATCGGCGGCGGGGATATGCACGGTTTTCGTCTCGCCCTGCGCCATCGACTCGACGGCTGCGTCGAAGCCGGGGATCATTTGGCCGGCCATGCAGGTGAACTCGAGCGGCTCGCCTCGGTCGAGGGAGGAATCGAACTTCGTGCCGTCATCGAGGGTGCCCGTGTAGTGGACCTTGACCTTCTTGCCTTTATTGCTCATGTAATACTCCAATCATGTAGAACTGCGTGGTGCAAAGTCTACCCGACATTGCACCCGCGGCGAATGAGAAAGCACGGAAGCGTACGCTACGGTGACGAGCCGTTACTTACGCAGGCTGTTTTGCTCGGCCAAGTCTGCGAGCGTAACGCGCTCGTGAACAAGGTTGGCAAGGGGGGCGAGAAGCGCGGCGTCGTCGGCCGAAAGCGCCTCTAGCGCCGTGGATATCACGTCGTCGCATAGCAGGCTAACCTTCCTCCCGTACACAACGGCATCGTAACCGTGCTGCATAAGCTCGTCCTTCGCGGCCTCGAAAGACTTTTCGTCTACGTTGCAAAAGAGGCTTTCGAGTCTTTGCAAACTGGTTTCGCTGTAGAACAGCCCCTTGATAAGCGCGGCGTAGGCGATCACGTAAGGAACGGGCATGGCGTCCGCGGGTCGGATCTCCAAATACGTCTTCAATCGCACGTCGGGGAACTGCATGGAGACGGCGTGCTCGACGTCGTGTTGCGCCATGGTGCTGCAGGCATACAGTTCGCCGAAGGACTTTTCGCTGTAAGACCAAGCGCCGGGGCCGTTCGGCACGACGATGGCCGGCGTGTCCAAGACGAATGCTGCGTAATCTCTCAGCGAGAAACCTTCATCGAACACGCCGGGGACAAGCCCGCAGCGATCGTTGTCGACGTGTCGCCAGATGTCGGTGCGAATAAGCTTGTGATCCCTGGGGGCCCCTTCGAAAATGGGGGAGTTGTCGCACATGAGGCTGAGCAAGGGAACGAGCGCGTAGGCGATTCTCATCTTGCGCAGACAGTCGTGTTCGCTTGTGTAGTCGATCGAAATCTGCGTCGAAGCGCTACCCCGCATCATGCACGGCCCGTAGATGTCCTTCTTGCCGAGGTATTCGTTCATGTATTCGTAGCGTTGCTTGGGGATTAGCTCAAGCGTTCGCGCCGCGGCGGTGGGGTGGTATCCGTAGGAGACGAGGTGTTTGCCATGCGGGGAAAGCACCTCGGACACCTTCTTTTGGAACTCCTCGAAGGTTTTGTAGGCACAGGAAAGGTCGTCGTAGGGCCCGGCAGAAAGCTCGATTTGCGCCGCCGGCTCGATGGTCACCGCCTCTCCTGGGCGGGCTACTCCAAGCAGGTCCCCGTCGTCGTCGGTCGTCTTATTGGGGTAGTCGGCTGACAAGGTGTCCAAAAGCCAGGCAACTCCGTGCTCCTCGCTGTAAGAAACGGGCGTTCCGTCTTCCTCAACGATAATGTGCTCGAGTTCGATACCCAGTTTTCCGTGGCTTTCCGCGGGCTTGATGCCGCTTTTGAAAAACGATACGAGAGCATCGATATTCGATTCTCGGGCGGGTTGGTTGCTGGCGCCATCGGTGCAGGTAGCAGTGCTTTCACTGGCTGTAGTATTCATGAAACAAGCTCCTCGGCCGGTAATATCGCTGCAATCATACGACACTTTGGATACAATAGCCTTCTGTTTAACGGTCTTTGTGCGCAATCTGCAATCATGCGCCAGGCTGTTCGATTTGAGAATGAAGACGAGGTCCCAAGCTTGGACGTGCATATCACAAAGAGAACGGCCCTGCTGCTGCTGCTCGATATCGTGGCAACGTATGTGTCGTATTGGCTCGCTTCCGTTTTGACGAACGTGAAGGGCGAGGTATTCGTTAATAACGAGATTTATTTCATCCTCGGTATCCTCGCGTTTATCAACATATTGATGCTCGCGGCTTTTCGACTCTACAACAACCTATGGGAGTATGCGAGCGTCGACGAGGTCATTCAAATCGTGCTGGCCACGGTTCTCGGAACCCTCGGTGGCGCGGTGTTCCTTTGGATTATTGGAACAAGGCTTCCTATCAGGGTTTTTGCTGTATCGTGCTTTCTGAACATCTTCTTTATGGGCGGTATGCGTTTCGCGTTCCGCATCATGAGGCAAAAGGGTAGGGCATTCGCCTCGAAGCAACGTATGGGCGATCGTCCGAGAACGCTGGTGGTTGGGGCCGGCGAGACGGGCTCCCTCGCCATCGGGCGCATGGCGTCGAAAGATCCCCTGATGCCCGGTATTCCCATTGTTGCAACCGACGACGATCCAGCTAAGCGCGGGCAGCGCATCCACGGCGTCAAGGTGTGCGGAACGACCGACGACATCGCCGATTTGGTTGATCGTTACGACATCCAGCAGATCGTCGTGGCAATTCCGTCTTCGACGCCCGAGGAGCGCAAGCGCATTTACGGGGCATGCACGAAAACCGATTGCCGCCTGCGCACGCTTCCCAACGTTCGCGCCCTGTCGCTCGACGAGATCGGCGACGTTAGCCTTCGCGATGTCGACGTTGCCGACCTGCTTGGTCGCGAGGAGATTGTTCTGAACACGCGTGCGGTCTCGGGCTACATTGCCGGGGAAACGGTTCTGGTGACCGGCGGCGGCGGGTCTATCGGTAGCGAATTGTGCCGCCAGCTGTGTACGGTTGCTCCTGCGAGGATCGTTATTTTCGATATATACGAAAACGATGCCTATATGCTGCGCAACGAGCTGCTTTCCGAATATGACGACATCGATATCGTCATAGAGGTTGGCAACGTGTGCGATCTTGACCGCATCAACGAGGTGTTTGCAAAGTACCGTCCGGGCGCGGTTTTCCACGCCGCCGCGCACAAGCATGTGCCCCTCATGGAGCATTGCCCGCGCGAGGCCGTGCATAACAACGTTTTCGGAACGCTCAATGCGGTACGGGCCGCTGACGCGTATGGCGCTGCGCGCTTCATCTTTATCTCAACGGACAAGGCGGTGAACCCCACGAGCGTGATGGGCGCGACCAAGCGCATGGGTGAAATGGTCGTGCAGTATTACGCGCGCACTTCCAAGACCATCTTCTCCGCGGTTCGCTTCGGAAACGTGCTCGGGTCGAACGGAAGCGTCATACCGGTATTCCAGAGGCAGATAGCTGCCGGGGGGCCGGTTACGGTCACCCATCCGGACATCGAACGTTTCTTCATGACCATTCCCGAGGCTTCCCGTTTGGTCATTCAGGCCGGCGGTATGGCGAACGGTGGCGAGATCTTCATTCTCGACATGGGCGAGCCGGTGAAGATCGTTGATTTGGCGAAGGGTTTGATTCAACTCCAAGGACTTACCCCCGACGTCGATATAAAGATCGCGTTCACCGGCTTGCGCGAGGGCGAGAAGATGTATGAAGAGCTGCTGATGGACGAGGAAAGCACGCTGCCGACCGACAATCAGTCCATCATGATTTCAACGGGGCAGGAAATCAGCTATGACCAGGTTGCGGCGAAGCTCGACGAGCTCGAGCATGCGCTGCAGGCGTCCGATGAAGAGGCTATACATTTGCTCGAACAGGCGGTGCCGACGTACCGCTACACGTCGAACGGGAGAGGCATCCTATGAGTATCAAATGCGGAATCGTTGGGGCTGCCGGGTTCGCCGGCATCGAGTTGGTTCGGGCTATCCTGAGACACCCCGAGTTCGAGTTAGCGGCTGCGACGTCCAATGAGCTTGCCGGCACGCCCATTGCAAGCGAATACCCCGGGTTCACAGGGTCGACGGATTTGGCATTTACCTCCCATGATGACCCTGCTCTTGAAGCGTGCGATCTCGTTTTCCTTGCCGTCCCCCATACGGCTGCCTTGAAAACGGCTCCGAAGTTGGTGGAGCGCGGCGCGGTTGTCGTCGATCTTTCCGCTGATTTCCGCTTGAAGGATCCTGCAGTGTACGAGCACTGGTACAAAGTGCAGCATACGCAAACCGAGCTGCTGAAACGCGCGGCATTCGGCCTGCCCGAGCTGTTTCCGGAGGCGTTGCAGCGGGCTGAGGAAGATCGGCGTCGCGGTGAAGGCGTTCTCGTCGCTTGCGCGGGATGCTACCCCACGGCAACGTCCTTGGCGGCGGCTCCTGCCGTTCGCTTGGGCTTCGCGGATGAGGGCATGCCGGTTGTCGTCGATGCTATTTCGGGTGTAACGGGCGCGGGCAAGAAGGCTTCCGCCCGAACGCATTTCTGCTTCGCTGATGAAAACGTCGAAGCGTACGGCGTGGCGACGCATCGGCACACGCCTGAGATCGAGCAGATTCTCGACCTGCCGGGCCGGGTCGTCTTCACGCCGCATCTGGCTCCTTTGAATCGAGGTTTGCTCTCGACGGTCAACATCAAGCTTGCCGCCGACGCCCCGCGAGATGCAGGTCAAATCGTCGAGCAATATCGCGCCTTTTATAAAGGGCAGCCCTTCGTTCATGTCTTGGATGCGGGGGCTATGCCGAAAACCTCGTCGGTCGTTGGCACCAATTGCGCCCACATCGGCCTTGCCGTGAACGAGCGCTGCGGTATGCTCATTGCCGTCGGGGCAATCGATAATTTGGGAAAAGGGGCAGCTGATCAAGCGGTTCAATGCGCGAACATCGTTTGGGGCTTGCCTGAAAACACTGGTCTTGATACGGTAGCGGTTCCAGTTTAAGGTCATAGTTCGCATCGGGGCATGCAGCTTCGAGAGGGAGTAACGATGGATTCATGCGTACCTTCATCGTCTGAAGTGGGCGACGTTGAGCCTTTGCACAATGAAAGCGCCTCCAGGCGCTACGCTCGCTTGCCCTTGATTCCGGGCGGTGGCGTGTGCTCGGCGCGCGGTTTTTCCGCAGCAGGGATTCATGCGGGCTTCCGCCCCGATCCTGAACGCCTGGACTTTGCCCTCGTCGTTGCGGACGAGCCGGCATCCTGCGCGGCCGTGTTTACCCAAAACGTTTTCTGCTCTGCCCCCGTCATCGTTTCACGGGAGCACTTAGACGGCGTCTCGTACGGCACCGCCCGTGCGGTCGCCATCAATTCCGGAATAGCGAATGCGGCCACGGGGCAGAGGGGCCTCGACACCGCAAGGCGCTCTGCATCCATCGTGGCGGAAACGGTGGGATGCACGGACGATGAGGTGATGCTTGCATCGACAGGTGTCATCGGCCAGCACCTTCAAATGGAGCCGTTTGAAAGTGGCGTTCCTAAGGCCTTTGCCCATCTGTCCGTTGCGGGCGGCGCCGATGCGGCGCGTGCCATCATGACAACCGACACCCATCCAAAGGAGCGTGCGGTTTCCTTCAGCGGAGAAGGCGTGGGGTATGAAGGGTGCACGTTCACGGTCGGCGGCATGTGCAAGGGCTCGGGCATGATCATGCCGAATATGGCCACCATGATTGCCGTCATCACCACGGATGCCCCTATCGCGCCTGACGCGCTGCATGAGGCCCTCGTCTCCGCGGTAAATGTGAGCTTCAACAAGGTCACGGTCGACTCCGACACCTCCACCAACGACACTTGTTTCTTGCTGGCGAGCGGCGCTGCCGCACCTAAGGGCGCCCCCTTGATGCAGCCGGGCACTCCTGCTTTCGAGGCGTTCGAGGAGGCTCTGCGCACCGTTTGCGTTTCCTTGGCGCGGGAAATGGCCACCGACGGTGAAGGTGCCACGCGCTTGGTCACCGTTAATGTTTCCGGTGCGGCGTCGGCGGCGGATGCCGATGCGGCCGCACGAACCGTAGCGAATTCCCCTCTGGTGAAAACGGCAATTTACGGGCATGACGCCAACTGGGGACGCATTGCCGGAGCGCTCGGTCGTTCGGGCGCGGCGTTTCGTCAGGAAGACGTTGCCATCGACATCATGGGCATTCCCGTTTGTCGAAATGGCTTAACCGTTCCCTTCGACGAGGACGAGGCCCTACGACGATTCAAGTCGCCCGAAGTGGTCGTGAACATCGACCTCGGCGCTGGCGACGAACTTGCAACCATTTGGACATGCGATTTCTCGCATGAGTACGTGACGATCAACGGAGATTACCGATCATGAAATACGCTAAAGACACGCGTCCCGAAGGCGCACCGACCGATTCCGCGGAAATCCTTGTCGAGGCGCTTCCCTGGATTAAGAACATTACGGGCAAAACTGTGGTCATTAAATACGGCGGTTCGGCTATGGTCGACGAGCAGCTGCGCGCCGATGTGATGAGCGACATCGTCCTCATGAAGATAGTCGGCGTTAATCCGGTTATCGTGCATGGTGGGGGAAAGGCCATCACCGAAGCCATGGCGCAACGCGATCTTCCCGTCGAGTTCAAGGACGGGCAGCGCGTCACAACTCCCGAGGCCATGGACGTTGTGCGCACGGTTTTGATGGGCAAGGTCAATCAGGAGCTCGTCGAGGCGCTTAATCGCCACGGGAATTTCGCGGTCGGCGTATCGGGAGCCGATGCCGGCGTGATCGTGGCTGAGCAGGCGAGTCCCGACCTTGGTCGCGTGGGCCGCATCACGCGCATCAATCGCCCCTTGCTCGATGATCTGGTCGCTGCGGACTACATCCCGGTGATCGCTTCGGTTGCACTCGGCGAGGATGGTGGCTTCTATAACGTGAACGCCGATATGGTTGCAGGCCATATTGCTGCGGCCATCGGTGCCCACAAGGCCGTCTTCCTTACTGACGTCGACGGCCTGTACGAGGATTTCGAGGACAAGGGCTCGCTCATATCGAACTTGACGGTTTTCGAGGCCCGCTACATGGTCGAGAACAATGTGGTGTCCACCGGCATGATCCCAAAGCTCAAGTCGTGCATCCATGCACTTGAAGCAGGCGTGCAGCGAGCTCACATCATCAACGGCACGACGCCCCACGCGCTGCTTCTCGAGCTTTTGACCAGCACGGGCGTTGGAACCACCATGCATTCGACCGAAGAGGCGTATCGCTTCGATAACCACCCGCTCGGCAAGTTTGCTTCGAAACTCCTCGAGAACAGGCAAGAGGCCGAACATTCCGCCTAAGAGGTTAGGCGGGCAATCGGTAATTTCAGATTCGTCTATAACAGCAAAGGAACGCTGATCATATGTCATTGCAGGAGCAGCAAGAACTAGAATCCAAATACGTGATGCATACCTTCGGTCGCAAGCCGGTGGAGCTCGTTTCCGGCCATGGGATGACCGTCACGGACGCGCAGGGTCGGGAATACCTCGACTTCATTGCGGGGATTGGCGTGTGCGGGCTTGGTCATTGCCATCCGGCCGTCGTTTCCGCCTTGCAGCAGCAGGCCGAAAAGCTAATTCATGTTAGCAACTACTATTACATCGAGGGCCGCGGGGAGCTTGCGCAACAGCTTTCGGATCTGCTCAACTCGTTCCAGGGCGATTCCGCGCAGCCATGGCAGACGTTTTTCGCCAACTCTGGCGCCGAGGCGAACGAATGCGCCATCAAGCTGGCCCGTCTGTATGCGCGCAAGCATGCGGAGGACGCCGCGCGCAAGGCCGGAGCTGCGGACCCCGAAGTCAAGGCCGCCGTTGAAGGGGCCCCTCGAACCGTAGTCGTTCTCGATCGCAGCTTCCATGGCCGTACATTGGCAACGCTCGCCGCGACGGCTCAGCCCGCCAAACAAGAGGCGTTTCAGCCGCTGCCAGGGGGGTTCGTCAGCACGCCCATAAACGACATTGCGGCACTGGAGAGCCTGTTCGAGCAGCGTGGCGGGGAAATCTGTGCGGTCATGCTCGAGTGCGTCCAGGGCGAAAGCGGGGTGCATCCCTGCACGCGCGAGTTCCTCCAGTCCGTGCGCAGCTTAACCGAGAAGCAGGGCGCCGTCATGATTTGCGACGAGGTTCAGACTGGCATTTACCGCTGCGGAACCCCGTTCTCGTTCCAGCGTTTCGGCGTCGTCCCCGATATCGTCTCCATGGCGAAGGGCATTGCCTCGGGTGTGCCGATGGGGGCCTGCGCCGCTACGCAGCAGGTTGCCGAGGCGTTCCAGCCGGGTGATCACGGTTCGACGTTCGGAGGAAGCTGTTTGGCTATCGCCGCCGCACGTGCAACGCTTGCGGAGTACGAAAACGGCTATTCCGCGCAAATCGATCGTGTGGGAACCTATATGCGGGAGGCGCTCGCCAAGTTGCCCAAGGCCGTGGAAGTTCGTGGTATCGGCCTGATGAACGCCGTTGAATTGGAGGACGACGTTGACGCGCCCGGGCTCGTCTCCCGCGCGCTCGACGAAGGCCTGCTTCTGAACGCTACTGGCGCGCACACGCTGCGCTTCCTCCCGCCGCTCATTTGTCAGGAGTCGGACGTCGACACCATGGTCGAGCGCCTAGCAAACCTTATCGTTAACGCTTAGCGGCGCTTGCCGGCGCGCTGGTCGGGTTTAATCCACGGCCCGTGCACCGCCTCGATCCGCCTGTCTGGGCCGTTCGGCATCTTTACCGAACGGCCCAGAATCGTCTCGGCCGCCCGTTGGCCGTTTCTCGGCTGCTAACAGCCGCTTTCTCGACCGTTCGGTTGCGTACTCGACACGGTTTTTTCCAATCTTGAGACGAATTTGGCAATGTTGCGGTATTATCCACTGCATATTCTTGTTCGCTTGATTCGGTTTTCCGCATATCGATGCAAGAATGTTGGAAACACTACCGTATAGACGCCCATGGTGGGCAGAGGGTTCGAAGGCATGAGGAAACGGCAACAGAGGCACGACGTCATTCGCGACATCATTCGCGAGCGCAACGTCAAGACCCAAAGAGATCTTGCGGCCCAGCTGCAGGATGCCGGTTACGAATGCACGCAGGCAACCATCTCTCGCGACATCATGGATATGGGGCTCGTCAAATCCCGCGAGGGTTATTACGTGTTGCCCGAGGAAATGCGTCTGCAGCGTATGGTTTCCGAATTGGTTGAAGAGGTGCACGTGGCAGGCAACATGGTGGTTGTGAAAACGTTCTCCGGCGGTGCCGCAGGCGTTTCCGCCGCTCTGGACAAAGCTGCCTTACGTGGAGCGCTCGGCACGGTTGCCGGCGACAACACCATCATGATCGCGGCCGAAAGCCCCGAGGCGGCGATCGAGGTCGAACGAGCTATCGACCGTCTGCGACGACGATAATCGTCGAAGTTCCGTAGCGGGGCGGCATATTCCCGCATATTCACGTTTTGTTACAAGCTGTTACGGTGTCGTCTTACGGCTGGTGGTTGCCGTAGACTGTCGCGAAGCTGCATCCAAGGGCTATCTGTCGGTATTTTGGGGCCTTTTCGCAAAATAGCATCGTCAAGCCAGACATTTCGGGGCGTGTCCGACGGTATCGAACGTGAAACACCTTGTTGCATGCAGGCATAGAACTTGAAAGGATAGAGAACCAATGGCCGAGCAGAAAGAAAAGGTAATCCTGGCGTATTCCGGAGGTCTCGACACCTCATGCTGCGTGAAGTGGCTGCAGGACGAGAAGAATCTCGACGTCATCGCGGTGGTCGGTGACGTGGGGCAGGAGCATGACGGTCTTGAGAAAATCAAGGAGAAGGCATTGCGCGTCGGTGCCCTGGATTGCCTCGTCGTCGATATGCGTCAGATGTTCTCCCAGGAGTACCTGACGAAGGCGCTGGCCGCGAATGCCGCGTACGAGAACAAGTACCCGCTTGTTTCCGCCCTGTCCCGCCCTTTGATCTCCAAGCATCTCGTCGACGCCGCTCATAAGTATGGTGCGAAGTACGTGGCGCATGGCTGCACGGGCAAGGGCAACGACCAGGTCCGTTTTGAGTCGAGCATCACCATGCTCGATCCCTCGCTGGAAATCCTCGCGCCGGTGCGCGAGTGGGACCTGCTCACGCGTCCCGACGAGATCGCTTGGGCCAAGGAGCATGGTGTTGAAGTCGGTGCTACGGTCGATTCCCCCTATTCGATCGACGACAACCTGTGGGGTCGCGCCATCGAATGCGGCGTGCTCGAAGATCCTTGGGCGGAGCCCCCTTCGGACGTGTTCACCATGACGGTCGACCCCGAGAAGGCGCCCGATACCCCCGAATACGTCGAGCTGACGTTTGCGCGTGGCGTCCCCTACATGATTAACGGAAGCCAGAAGAGCTTCCTGGGCATCATCGAGGATCTGAACAAGATTGCCGGCGCTCATGGGTATGGCCGTATCGACATGGTTGAAAACCGCCTGGTGGGCGTGAAGAGCCGCGAGTGCTACGAGGCCCCGGCCGCGATGGCGCTGGTTCAGGCTCACAAAGCCCTGGAGGATTTGGTGCTCGAGCGCGAGGTGCTGCACTACAAGCTTAATCTCGAGCAGACGTGGGCGACGTGCGTCTACAACGGCCAGTGGTTCTCCCCGCTCAAAGAGGCCCTCGATGCATTCATGGCTTCCACGCAGCGCTGCCTCTACGGCACGGTTCGCCTGAAGTTCTACAAGGGTTCCTGCACGGTGGTGGGCCGCAAGAGCGCCTACTCGCTCTACGATCACGCGCTGGCAACCTACGATAAGGGCGACGCTTTCGATCGCAGCGCGGCCGAGGGCTTCATCCAAATTCAGACGTTGTCCTGCCGCACGTGGGCGGTCAATCGTCGTCGCGAAGGCGCGCCGGCCGAGCTGTTCGATGCGCAGAACCAGCAGGGCCCGCTCAAGCGCGGCCGCTACGAGGAAGTGACGCCGCTGTGGCGCCAGGCCGATCAGCAGGCGAACAAGGAAACGGAGTAGCGTCATGGCGTTGTGGTCCGGTCGCTTCACGGAAAACGTGAGCGAATTCACGCAGCGCTTCGGCGCTTCGCTTCCCGTCGATAAGGCCCTGTACGCCCAGGATGTCGCGGGTTCGAAGGCCCATGCGCATATGCTGGCGAAGACGGGCGTCATATCGGAGGAGGACGCGACGGCCATCGGCGAGGGGCTCGATCGCGTGAAATCCCGCATAGACGAAGGGGATTTCACGTTCGACATCAACGACGAGGACATCCACATGTCGATCGAGCGCGCGCTCACGGCCGACATCGGCGACGCCGGGGCCCGGTTGCATACGGGCCGCAGCCGCAACGATCAGGTGGCTACCGATACGCGCTTGTTCGCCAAGAAGCGCGCGGGCGATTTGATGCGCGCTAACATCGCCTTGCGTCACGCGCTCATCAAGCAGGCGGAGGAGAACTTCGACGTCATCCTGCCGGGCTACACGCATTTGCAGCATGCCCAGCCGGTCCTGTTCTCGCACCACATGCTCGCCTATGTATGGATGCTCGGTCGGGACTTCGATCGCTTAGCTGCGGCCCGCAAAGCGGCTGATGCCTGCCCGCTCGGTTCGGCTGCCCTGGCTGGCACCACGTATCCCCTGGATAGGCAAATGACCGCAAGTGAATTGGGCTTTTCGAGCGTTATCCCCAATTCGCTCGATGCGGTTTCCGACCGCGACTTTCTGCTCGACCTCGATTACGCGTGCGCCGTTTCGTGCATGCACCTTTCGCGCTTGTGCGAGGAGCTGGTGCTTTGGTCGACTTCGGAGTTCGGCTTCGTTGAGCTTTCCGACGCCTTCTCCACGGGGTCGTCTATCATGCCGCAGAAGAAGAACCCCGATTTCGCGGAGCTGATCCGAGGGAAGACGGGGCGCGTCGTAGGCGACCTCGTCGGTCTGCTCGTGACCATGAAGGCCTTGCCCCTGGCATACAACAAGGACCTGCAGGAAGACAAGGAAGGCGCCATTGACGCCGCTAAGACGCTTGAGGATTGCCTGCAGTGCGCAGCCGGCATGATCGAGACCATGAAGATCAAGGCCGATAACATGATGGCCCAGGCGAAGCGGGGTCATTTGGCTGCAACCGACGTTGCGGACTACCTCGCAAAACGCGGCATGCCGTTCCGCCGGGCGCATGAGGTTGTGGGCCATCTCGTTTTGCTTTGCGAACAGCGCGGCTGCAACCTGAACGACTTGTCCATCGAGGACTTCAAGGCGGAAAGTGCCCTGTTCGAGGACGACATCGTTGAAGAACTCGATATCCCGGCCATTGTGGCGGCCCGCACGACCGAGGGCGGCACGGGCAACACCGTCGTCCGCGAGCAGCTTTCGCTGGCAAAGGATTGCCTGTCGCAAGACGAGGCGGCGATCTAGGGGACTATCGCGATCCTTGGGAAGGGAAGAGCCAGGCGCCCCGCTTGCGGCGATTTGCTGCAGGCGGGGCGCTCTGTCTTCTTCACTTTTTTCCTACGAACTTGTGTGCTTTGAAGGCCCTATGGGCCCCGATGGTACAATTACCCAAGTTTATGGAGGTGGTTCGTGGCTTCACGTTCGATCAAAAACAGGCCGAGCACCAAGAAGAAGCATCCTTTCTACGGCCTGCTCGTTTTTCTCACCGCCTGCATCGCAATTTGCATTGCGGGCTATTTCGGCATATCCGCGCTGGTCACCGAATGGGTCGGCGACGTGCGGGACTACGACGTCACCAGCGTTTCCGAGCTGAATTCGTCCATGCCTACAACCGTATACGCGTCGGACGAGACCACGCAGCTCGCTCGCTTCCAAATCGAGAACAGAGACCCGGTCGAACTCGACAAGATTAGTCCCTACGTTTTGCAGGGTACGGTTGCGACCGAGGACGAACGCTACTACGAGCACGGCGGTTTCGACATCGTCGGCATCGCCCGTGCGGCGGTGGTTACCCTGACCGGGTCCGGCAGGGAGGGCGCGTCAACCATCACGCAGCAGTTCATCCGCAATACCATCTTGGCGGATGAGATGAACGACATTTCCTTGAAGCGCAAGGTGCGCGAGATGTATTTGTCGGTGAAGCTCGAAGAGGCTTACTCGAAGGACGAAATCCTTCTCATGTACCTGAACACCGTCAACTACGGTAACGGCGCATATGGCATTCAGGCTGCATCGCAGCGCTATTTCTCGAAGAACGCATCGGATTTGACGCTTGCGGAAGCAGCAACGCTTATCGGCATACCCCAGTCGCCAACCTATAACAACCCCATCGACTATCCCGACAATTGCTACGCGCGTCGCAACCTGGTGCTCGACCGCATGCTGAAAAATGGATACATAACCAATGCGGAGCACGATGCGGCGCAGGCCGAGGAGCTTGTGCTGAATCCTTCGGTTCCCACTACCGACGGCATCGAGAAATACCCGTATTTCACCAGTTACGTGAAGAATCAGCTTTCCGAAAAGTATTCGCAGC
>CAVBAM010000007.1:0-17187 GCA_963593315.1 Candidatus Methanomethylophilaceae archaeon
GCTTTCCGACCTGGCTTCGATCGCGTCCCCCGGGACCTGCCTGTTCTATGCCCCGAACTTCACCACCGGCGCGGTACTCATGATGCAGTTCGCCCGCGCGGCCGCCCCGTATTTCCCGGAAGCCGAGGTCATCGAGTTCCATCACTGCAACAAGAAGGATGCCCCGTCGGGCACGGCGGTGCGCACTGCCCAGATTATCTCTCAAGCACGCGGGGGGAGGCCGAGTGCGGCTCCCGGGCGAGAAACCGAACTGGCCGGCTGCGAAGGTGCGCGCGGTGCCCTCGTCGAAGGCGTGCCCGTGCATTCCGTGCGTTCGATGGGCTACGTTGCCAGCCAGGAAGTCGTCTTCGGCTCGATGGGGCAGACGCTCACCATTCGCCATGACTCATGGGACCGCACGTCCTACATGCCCGGCGTGCTGCTCGGCATCAGGAGCGTTCGTGAGTGCGAGGGGCTTGTTGTCGGCCTGGAGACGTTCATGGGCTAGTCAGCCCCACTCGCATGGCAAAGTAATGGACTTCGACAAAGGCGCAAAGCGCTTCTGTCATAATACCTACACGTTGAATTCCTGTATTGACGCGCACGGATATTCGGTTCGTGCCCACACGGAAAGGTGCCAAGATGTCTGAGCCTCGTTTCGGCCGCATGATTCCGGCCATGGTCACGCCCATGAAGGAAAACCTCGAGCTCGATCTCGATCGTGCTCAGCAGCTTGCGAACCGTCTGGTTGAGGGCGGCTCGGACGCGCTTATCATCAACGGCACCACCGGCGAGAGCCCGACCGTGTTCTACCCCGACAAGATCGAGCTGTTCCGCGCGGTCGTCTCCGCGGTAGATGGGCGCGTTCCGGTTATCGCGAACGTTGGCGACAACTGCACGGCCGACACGGTCGATTTCGCCAACGACGTCTCCAAGCTCGGCGTGGACGGTTTCATGTGCGTCGTGCCGTACTACAACAAGCCTCCGCAAGAGGGCATTTACCAGCACTTCCGCACCATTGCGAGCGCGGTCGAGCTGCCCATCATCTTGTATAATATCCCGGGTCGCTGCGTTGTGAACATGGAAGCGCAAACGACGCTGCGTCTCGCGCATGAATTCGACAACATCGTCGCCGTGAAGGAAGCTTCCGGCAAGATGGACCAAGTTGCCGCCATCACCGCCGATGCCCCCGAGGGCTTCAGCGTGTACTCGGGCGACGACTCGGCCACGTACGACATTATGAAATTGGGTGGCGTAGGCGTCATCTCCACGATCGGCAATGTTGCTCCTTCGCGTATGAAGGAAATCGTCGATCTGTGCGCAGCCGGCGAATGGGAGCAGGCCGCGCAGGCAAACGAACGCCTTATGCCCCTTATGGAAGGGCTGTTCAAGACAGCGAACCCCATCCTGGTTAAAGAAGCTTTGAAGTTGAGTGGTTTCCCGGTTGGAGGCGTGCGCTTGCCGCTCGTCAACGCCACGGAGGAGCAATCGGCAGAACTCGCGCAGACGATGCGCGAAGTCGGCGTCCTTTAGCCGGGAGCAGACCTGCACGCCTGATCAGCGTGCAGGTCTGTTTTCAGCAGTTAGGAAATAGAATATGGATCAAAACGAAAAGCGCGGCAAGCGCGACGATAAGGTGCGCGCTCGTGAGGGGAAGCCGACGCAATCGGTCAAGCATGTGAAGCTTGACCTGAAACGCCCGCAGCTTACCAAGGAGGGCAAGGCTGCGGCACCGAAAGGACGCGAGCGTTCGCGCCGCCGTTCCTTCGATTCGGCTCAAAAGGACAAGAACGCCACGCTGAAGATCATTCCACTTGGTGGTCTGGACGCCATCGGCAAGAACATGACCGTGTTCGAGTGCAAGGGCGATATGGTTCTTGACGATGCGGGTTTGATGTTCCCGGACGACAACCATCCCGGCGTTGATTTGATCTTGCCTGATTATACGTACGTGCTGCAGCATGCAGATAAGCTGCGCGGCATCGTCATCACGCACGGCCACGAGGATCATACCGGCTCTTTGCCGTATCTCATCAAGGACCTCGATCGTCAAATTCCCATTTACGGAACGAAGATGACGCTCGGTCTTATCGAGGGCAAATTCAAGGAGCATCGCATTAAGAACGCCAAGCTCTGCGAGATCAAGCCGGGCGACACCGTCAAACTTGGCTGCATGACCGCGGAATTCTTCGCCGTCAATCACTCCATTCCCGGTGCGGTCGGCGTCTTTTTCCGCAGCCCCGCCGGCAACGTGCTGCATACGGGCGACTTCAAGCTCGACCAGACCCCGATCGATGGCGTCCATACCGACTTTGGGGCACTTGCGCGTTTCTCGCATGAGGGCGTCGATTTGATGATGTCCGACTCGACGAATGCCACGAACCCCAACTTCACGCCTTCCGAGGCCGAGGTCGGCAAGGTTTTGCAGCGCATCATCGCGCAGGCTCGCGG
The DNA here is from genome assembly GCA_963593315.1 of Candidatus Methanomethylophilaceae archaeon. Classification (GTDB taxonomy): domain Bacteria; phylum Actinomycetota; class Coriobacteriia; order Coriobacteriales; family Eggerthellaceae; genus Senegalimassilia. Next base: position 2,431 of record CAVBAM010000007.1, read on the forward strand.
TCGCGTTATCATTGCTTCGTTCGCCAGCCACATCCATCGTTTACAGCAAATTTGCGATGCGGCGGTCGCCAATGGCCGCAAGGTGGTCGTGACGGGTCGCTCCATGGTGCAGAACACCGATATTGCCCGCAAACTGGGATATCTCAATGTTTCCGATGCGGACATCATCGATGCATACGATCTGAAGGGCATTCCCCCCGAGCAGGTCGTCATCATGTGCACCGGAAGCCAGGGCGAGCCGCTGTCCGCCTTGGCGCGCATTGCCAACGGGGAGCACAAGACGATCGAGATGGATGCGGGCGACACGGTCATCATTTCCGCCACGCCCGTCCCCGGCAACGAAAAGGCCGTCACCAAGGTCATCAATTCGCTTGCGAAAATCGGTGCCGACGTGTACGACAAGTCGCGCGCCCGCGTTCATGTGTCGGGTCACGCTTCCGCCGAGGAGCTTAAAATCGCTCTCAGCATCGTGCAGCCCAAGGCATTCATGCCCGTCCATGGTGAGGCAACGCACCTGCGTGCCCATGCCCGCTTGGCCGAAGCGGTCGGCGTGCCCTCGGACAATATCTTCATCTGCGAAAACGGCGAGAGCTTGGAACTTTCCACCAAGGGCGTCGTTGCGGGCGAGGTTGTTCAGTCCGGCATCGTGTTCGTGGACGGCCTTTCCGTTGGCGATACCTCCGAGGAAGTGCTCGAGGAGCGCACGGCGCTCGGCAGCCAGGGTTTCGTGGCCGTTTCCGCTGCCGTTTCGGGCCGTAAGAAGGCGGTTGCCGGCAACGTTGTCGTGGAGATGCGCGGCATCACCGGCGGCGACGACCCGTATCTCGTGCGTGAATGCGAGAAGTGCGTGAAGAACTGCCTTGCCAAGCAGCTGGGCAAGGGTGCAAGCGCCAAGGAGCTCAAGAAGGCCTGCCGCGATGCGTTGCTGTCGCTTTTGTGGGAGCGGACGAAGACGCGTCCGATGACGGTACTGCACCTGCTTGACGTGTAGGTCCGCTGCAGTTACGGCTATTTGTTGCGCCCGCACGCGGAATTCGCTTGCGGGCGCCTGGCTTTTCGGTAGGCAGATTACGGAATGCTCATGTTGAGCAGGTAAAAAAGGAGGTCGCGTGGCTCGATCCGCGCAGAACAAAAAGCAAACGAGCAAAGGCTCTTCGCCCGCAAAGCGCTCCCAAGGATCGCGCGCCAAGGCTGCGTCTTCTTCAAGCCCGAAAAAGCGCTCCGGCTCGGCTCCTAAAAACGCTCCTGAAATAGAACGTCAGCCGAAAATTTTCGACGAACGCACCACGCGGGATGTTACCGGCGTCGTCGTCGCGGTGCTCGGCATTGTCTTGTTCGTGGCGGCCGTTGTGCCCACCGACGCCCTGCTCACCTCGGTTGCATCCCAGGCGTTGCACCTGAGTTTCGGCATCGGTGCCTATATACTCCCGTTTATTTTGGTCGCGGTGGGCGCCAGCTACCTTGTTCGCTTTGATCGCGAGCGCGTCTCGCTACGCGTCGGCGTGGGGCTCTCCTTGGTTTTCGTGGCGTTGCTTGCCCTGCTCGCCCTGTTCACGCCTGAGGTTGCTCCGGAAGCCTGCGATAACCTGTTCCTTGCCGATCAGCTCTCGGCGCGTGGCGGCTACGTGGGGGCGGGTATCGCCTGGGTTGGCTTGAAGCTGCTTGGCCAGGTGATCACGGCCATTGTTTTGGTCGGCGTCGTTATCGTCGGCATTTCGATTATCGGGCTTTCCCTTTCCAGGCTGCTGGAAATGCTGCGCGAGCGTCGCGATCGGGTTGTTTTTGACTCCGAAGACCTCGATTCCGCCGAAGGCCGGGCCCGCTCGCCGCGCATTTCGTTGGCGTCCATGCGCGCCGGGCGGAAGGCCGCTTCTGCCGCCGATGAAGATATTTCGTCGGCTAAAACGCAGGTTATCGCTGAGGCGTCCGATGAGTCAGCCGTAACGCGTAAGCTTTCCGCACGCCGCGCGGATTCACACCCCCTTACCGCCGACGAGGCCGCCGCGTCGGCCTCCGAGCGCCCAGCTCAGATGACGCGCAAGCTTGGACGCCGTCCGCGCGCCGCTGCCCCGAGCACCCCCGAGCCTTCGAAGCGCACGTCCAAGGTGGCTTCTCCCACGGCGACGCCGCGACCTGCGCAGGGTTTCGAGCTCCCCTCGATGGACCTGCTTGCCACTTCATCCAATCCTGAGGCTGACCGGGCGACGGATGCCGAGCTGCAGGAAACCGGCGCCTGCTTGCAGGAGACGCTCGAGGATTTCAACATCATGGCGAAGGTCGTCGGCTGGGTTGCCGGCCCGACGGTCACGCTGTTCAAAGTCGATCTCCCCGCCGGTGTGCGCGTCAGCCGCGTGACTGCGCTTCAGGACGACATCGCGCTCGCGCTCGCTGCTCCTGGCGTGCGCATTTTCGCGCCCATCCCCGGCACGAACTACGTGGGCATCGAAGTGCCGAACCGAACCAGGCAGACGGTTCTGCTCGGAGACGTCATCAAGGAAGCTTCCGCCGGACCGCTTCAGATAGCCATCGGCAAAGACGTCGAGGGGAACTGTATCGTGTCCGATCTTGCCAAGATGCCGCACCTGCTTATCGGCGGCACCACCGGTTCGGGCAAATCGGTTTCCATCAACGCCATGATCATGTCCATCCTCATGCGCGCGACGCCCGCCGAAGTCCGCTTCATCATGGTTGACCCGAAGCGCGTCGAGTTCACGCCGTACAACGGCATTCCGCATCTCTACGTGCCCGTGGTCACGGAAGCCAAGGAGGCGGCTAGCGCGCTGTCGTGGGGTGTTGCCGAAATGGAGCGCCGCCTGAAGGTGTTCTCCAAGGTTGGCGCACGCAATATCGGCCAGTACAACGCCAAGGTGCAGGCGGCCGCCGCCGAGGCTGCAAAAGCGGAAGAAGCGGGGGAGGAGCCGCCGCAAAACGAGCTCGGCGACGAGTTGCCCTATATCGTCATCATCATCGACGAGCTTGCCGACCTCATGATGAACGTCGGCAAGGAAGTCGAATTCTCCATCAGCCGCATTGCCCAGCTCGCGCGCGCGGCGGGCATCCACCTCATCGTAGCCACGCAGCGCCCTTCGGCGAACGTGGTTACCGGCCTTATCAAGGCGAACATCACGAACCGCATCGCGTTCAACGTGGCGAGCAGCATTGACAGCCGCGTCGTTCTCGACACGCCCGGCGCCGAGAACCTCATCGGCTTGGGCGACCTTCTGTTCAGCAAGCCCGAATACGCCAAACCGGTACGTATCCAGGGTTGTTATGTTTCCGAGGACGAGATCAACGCAGTAGTGGAGCAGCTGCGCAGCCAGGGGGAGCCGGAGTACCATTCCGAGATTCTTTCTACGAACCTCATCACGTTAGGTTCGTGCCCCTCCGACGCTTCCGGCGGCACGTGCACCGATGACGACCCGCTCATTTGGGAGGCTGCCGACATCGTGGTCTCGAGCGGGCTTGGCTCCACATCGAACATACAGCGGCGCTTGAAGGTGGGCTATTCGCGCGCTGGGCGTATAATGGATATGTTGGAAGAGAAGGGCGTCGTGGGTCCGCCCAACGGCAGCAAGCCTCGAGAGGTGCTCGTCGACGTCATGGAACTCGAAACGCTTAAGGCATTCGAGCAAAATGACGGTGACGACTAGGAGTTCATATGTCGCATATGGCATTCGGTTCTATTCTTCGCGAAGCTCGTGAACGCAAGGGCATGGACGTACAGTCCGCCGCGCGCAAGCTCCGCATCCGCCCCGATATCCTGCGTGCTATCGAGAACAATGATTTCTCGCGCATGCCCCCGCGCGGTTATACGCGCAATATGGTGAACGCTTACGCGCGCTTGGTGGGCCTTAATCCGTCGGAGATAACGCGGATGTTTTTGGATGAGCAATACGCCTACCAGGTGGGGCGCAGCCGCAGCGAAGCCGACTCTCCCACGCACGTGTCGGGACGAAAATCGGTGTCCTCGCAGCGCTCGTCCCGCTCTCAGCAGCGCTCCTCGCGAGAAGATGCGCGCGAGGGTTCGCAACGTCGCCGTTCGGGGGAGGGGCGTCCGTCCCGCTCATCGTCGGGGCGTTCTCGCCAGCAGCGCCCCGAGGCCTATCGCGAGTCGCTTGCGTCGCGTGCCGCCCGCGCTGACGACTCCGCGCGCAAGGGCCGTATCGGGTCGACGCTGACCACTCAGTTCACGAACTTTTATTCGGGGTCCGCATCCCTGGGTTCCTCGGCGGGTCGAACGACGCGGGCTCCTTACCTTATCGTCGCTGCCGTTATTCTGGTGCTGCTCGTCATCATCATTGCGATGGCCTTTGGCAATCACGGATCTTCCGCGTCGCAGGATGTCCCGAAGGTTCCGGTGACCGGTGTTACCGATACCTCGGCTGATGGGTCGGGAACCTCGTCGAGCGAAAGCGCAGCCGAAACGGCGGCTTCCACGGTAGCGGTGCCTACGAGCGTCAAGGTCGAGTACAAGCTCGCTTCGGGACAGCAGGCCTATGTGGTCATCACCAACGACGACGAATCCACCGAATCCATGCTGACAGGTCCGGTTAATGAAACGGTCGAGGTCAGCGGCACCTGGAGCTTAGCTTCCTATGTCAGCGACGCATTCACCGTTACGATGGACGGCAAGGAAGTCTCCTTCGAAGTCGATTCGACCACGGGAATGCCGACGGCTACTGTAAACTTCTCCGATTATTTGAAAACTTGGGCGAGCGAGCATCCGAACGTCAAGGTGGATCTCACGCAATCGAGCACATCCTCTTCGGGCAGCTCGACTACGACCTCGACGGGCTCCTCTTCGACTTCGGGCACGGGGTCTACCACGGGTTCGAGCACGGGCACCACGTCTTTGGGCAGTTCGTCATCTTCGGGGTCGACCACCTCAAGCACGGGCTCGAGCTCCTCGACATCTGCGTAGGCTTATTGCGGCCCGCGAGCCGCAACGCGCCAAGTTTTGCTGCATGCGAATCGCTGCAGATACCATGGGGACGCGCTGTTGCCGCGTCCCCATTTGCTATCCTTTGATTATCACACGATACCCAGACGGACGTGCAGTTTTAGGCTGCGGCTAAGAGAAAGGACGCCCCATGGCGAAGGAATCGAGCTTCGACGTAGTTTCCAGCGTCGACATGCAGGAAGTCGACAATGCTTATCAGCAGGCTAAGAAGGAATTGGCTCAGCGCTACGACCTGAAGGGCTCCGGGGCCGAGATCGCCTTGGATAAGCAGAAGCGCACGCTGACGGTTTCCGCCCCGGCGGAGTTCGTCGCGAAGCAGGTGATCGACATCATCGGATCGAAGCTGATTAAGCGCGGCATCGAGCTTTCTGCACTTACCTGGGGCGATCCCGTTGCTGCCACGGGGCAGAGCGTGCGCCAGAGCGCGACTATCGTCGACGGCATCGATAAGGATACGGCCAGCAAGATCAACAAGGACATCAAGGCGCAAAAGCTCAAGGTGAAGGTAACCATCGAGGGCGACAAACTGCGCGTTTCGTCTGCATCGCGCGACACCCTGCAGGAAGTCATCGCCTTCTTGAAGGGGCAGGACTACGGCCAGCCTCTCCAGTACGTCAACTATCGCTAGGTATTATCGTGAGCAATTCTCCCATCGTTGATGCGGCGCAGATTCCCGGCGTCGCTTTCGTCACGCTCGGCTGCGCAAAGAACGAGGTTGACACGCAACGCATGCAGGCCGAGCTTCGCCGTGCCGGGTTTGCGGTCATCGACGACCCTGAACAGGCCGATGCCGTCGTCGTCAACACGTGTTCGTTCATCCAAAGCGCCACTGAAGAGAGCCTCGAGGCAATTTTCGAGGTGGCAGGGATGCCCAACGTTGCGGCAGGAGCTGCGCTTATCGTGGCCGGGTGCATGCCGGCGCGCTATGGCGAAGAGCTTACCGGTGAGCTTCCGGAAGCTGCTGCGTTCGTGCCCTGCAGCAAGGAGGACGATATCGTCAAGGTTGTCGCTACGGCGCTTTCCTTGGGCGAAGAAGATCTTTCCGCTTTGGCATCCTCGGCCCTCGGCGCGGTGCGGGAGGGGGCGGTTTCCCTTTCGGGGTCGAGAGCCGTTTCCGCCTACGTCAAAATCTCGGATGGGTGCGACAGGTTCTGCTCGTATTGCACCATTCCCTATATTCGCGGCCGCTATCGCAGTTTTTCCTATGACCAAATCCGCGATGACGTTGCGCATCAGTTGGAATCGGGCGTGCGTGAAATCGTGCTTATCGCGCAGGATACCGGTCGATGGGGTCAGGATTTTGAGGAGCCCTCGTCGCTCGCGTGGCTTATGGGGCAGCTCGCCGACGAATTTGCGGACGTGTGGTTCCGTGTCATGTATATTCAGCCCGAAGGCGTTACCGACGAACTGCTTGAGACCGTCGCCGCGCATGATAATATCTGCAACTATTTCGACATCCCCCTCCAGCACGTGCAGCCGCACCTTCTGAAAGCCATGCATCGTAGCGGCTCTGTCGAGGAGTACATCGCCCTTGCCGAGCACGTTCGCGATAAAGTTCCGGGCGTCACGCTTCGCACGACGCTTATCGCTGGATTTCCAGGCGAAACCGATGACGACTTTGAAGAGCTTTGCTCGTTCGTGGAGGACGGCTATTTCGATTACATCGGCGTGTTCGCATATTCCCGCGAAGAAGGGACGCGCGCTTTCGATCTGCCCGACCAGCTAGACGAGGACGAAAAGGCCGACCGCGCCCAGCGTCTTCGCGACCTTGCCGACGCGGTATGCACTCCGCTTGTGGCAGCGCGCGTAGGATCTGAGGTCGATGTGCTTGTCGAGGGGCGGGAGGAAGATGGCCAGCTGTTCGGGCGTGCCATGTGCCAGGCCCCCGAAGTCGATGGCGTTACTTACATTTCGGCAGGCGAGCCGGGAGAGGTAGTCAAGGTTCGCATTGTCGATACGCTTCTGTATGAAATGGAAGGCGAATAACGTGGCATCGCTTGAGGTGAAGTCGGCTCCGGAAGCAAGTACACGCCTGCTGACGCCTGCCAATGTCGTTACGCTCGTGCGCATATGCCTCGTGCCGGTCTTCGTTGCGGCGCTTTTGAGCCCCTGGCCCGAGTGGTTTTCGTTCCCGAAGATAGCGTATGAATCGAAAAGCCTGATTGCGGCCGGTATTTTCGTCTTGATATCCTGTACGGACTGGCTTGACGGCTATCTTGCGCGCAGCCGTGGCGAGGTCACCGATTTCGGCAAGTTCATGGATCCTTTGGCCGACAAGATTCTCGTGGTGGCGGCTTTGCTCGCCCTAATCGAGCTCGGAGCGCTTCCGAGTTGGGTGGCATTGATTATCGTCGCGCGAGAGTTCATCGTGTCCGGCGTGAGAATGGTCGCCGCAAGCAAAGGCGTCGTCATCGCCGCTAGCTGGTACGGGAAATTCAAGACCGTCTTCCAGATGATCGCCATCGTCATGTTCACCATCAAAGACAGCTATGCCATGGGCTCGCTTGTGGAGGCGTTCTCCGATGTCATGTGGGTGCTGAGCTGGATCGTCATGGTCATCGCCTTGGTTCTCACCATCGTTTCCATGCTCGACTACATTTCGAAAGCGCGTGACCTCATCGGTCTGGGGTCGCTTGGCCGCAAGGGCAAGGGCTCGCATGCGACGCAGGCTTGCGAAGACGAATCGAAGCCCGAAGTGACGGCGCGGCCGGCATCTGATGGTGCGGGGCAGGTTGACGAGGTCTCTGACTTGGCCGCTGAAGTGCTCAACGGCGCACGTGTTCAAGGGTTGACTATCGGTACCGCCGAAAGCCTCACCGGCGGTCTGATTTCCGCTTGCCTAACCTCCGTACCCGGTTCTTCCGATGTCGTTCGCGGCGGTATCGCTTCGTACATGGTCGAAGTGAAAGAGGGTGCGCTCGGGGTTGATTCCGACGTCATTGCCGAAGATGGCGTGGTGAGCGAAGCGGTAGCACTTGAAATGGCCCGGGGAGCCGCTCGTGTCCTTTCTTGCGACATTTCGGTAGCGGTTACGGGCATTGCGGGGCCGGGGGGAGCCGAACCGGGCAAGCCGGTAGGAACCGTGTGTGCCGCATGCGTCGGTCCCAACGGGTGCAAAACCGTGACGTGGCATTTCGAAGGAGATCGCGAAAGCGTACGCGAGCAGACGGTTCGCTGCGCCCTGCTTTTAGTACGGGATTCGATAAGCCGCTAGCGTCTCTCTGCAAGCTTGCGTATTGCAATTTGCCGGGAGCGCGCAAGCAAAGGAATTCGTTTTGCATGCAATCCACGACGAGGTTTCTGCAAGCCCCGTGCAATGTGCCTGCAAGGTTTCTTGCCTAAACTCATTCATAGGATGTTTTGCTTGACAGGCAAACAGACGTTCGTATAATAGACGAAAACGCAATGAAAAGGTAGGAAGAAAGGCAGCGCATGAACGACGAGAAATCCAAGATGCTCAAGGTTGCCACCGATCAGATCGAGTCCAAGTTTGGCAAGGGCTCTATCATGAAGTATGGCGAAGGCGGCCACGACTTAAGTGTAGGGGCTATTCCAACCGGGTCGTTGCCGTTGGATGCGGCTCTTGGCATCGGAGGCGTTCCCCGAGGTCGCATTATCGAGATTTACGGCCCCGAGTCGAGCGGTAAAACAACGCTTGCGTTGCAAATCATTGCTGAAGCCCAGGCTCTTGGCGGCGTTGTTGCCTTCATCGATGCAGAGCATGCGCTCGATCCCGTATATGCCGCGCGTTTGGGGGTGGATGTCGACGACGTTTTGATTTCACAGCCCGATTATGGCGAGCAGGCTTTGGAAATCTGCGACATGCTCGTGCGCTCTGGGGCAATCGATTGCGTCGTCATCGACTCCGTAGCTGCTCTGGTCCCGCGCGCTGAAATCGAGGGAGAAATAGGGGACACCACCGTCGGTTTGCAGGCGCGCTTGATGTCGCAGGCGCTTCGTAAACTTGCTGGTTCGCTTTCCAAATCAAATACCACCTGCATTTTCATCAATCAGCTTCGTGAGAAGATCGGTGTTATGTTCGGCAATCCCGAAACCACGACAGGTGGCCGCGCCTTGAAGTTCTTCGCCAGCGTCCGCATCGATATCCGTCGTATCGACTCCATCAAACACGATGGCGAGGTTGTCGGTAACCGCGTGCGCGCCAAGGTCGTAAAAAACAAGGTTGCCCCGCCGTTCCGCCAGGCGGAGTTCGATTTGATGTATGGCGAGGGCATTTCGCGCGAAGGCTGCATCGTCGACATGGCTGTCGAGGCGGGAGTCGCGAAGAAAAGCGGCGCCTGGTACACCTACGGCGAAGAGAGGCTCGGGCAGGGTCGCGAAGCTGCTAAGAAGAGGCTGCGCGAGAACCCCGATTTGCGCGACGAGCTGGAAACGAAAGTACGTGAAGCCTACGAGATTCCCATCATTACGCGCGAGCAGGAAGACTTCGACGCGGTTACGCCCGTTGCTAAGCCCAAGGGCAAGCGCTAGCGTATGACTAAACTGCAAAGCGACGTCATCGCTGATTTGCGCGAACGCATCCAAGAAGTGGAGTCGGGAAACCGTACGACAAGTTTTTGGTCAAGCGTTGGAGACGAGCATTTGGCTAACAAGCGTTCGTCGCATCTAAGCTATTCGGTATCCGATAAGCAAGCACCTTCCATGGTTTCCGACGAGCCGTCAACGGAGGCGTCGTCGCTAAACAACGGGGCAACGCAGACTGATAGCGACGAGTGTTTTGCGAAGATATGCCGCCTCCTGAATGCCCGTGAGCGTTGTAGCAAGGAACTTATTGAAAGACTTGTAAAGGACGGATTCGACGAATCCGTTTCTCATGAGGCTGTCGAGCGGGCGATTAGGTGCGGCTTGGTTGACGACGTGCGCTTTGCCGAGACGTTGGTGCGGTCACGCCTTTCTCAGGGTAAGGGGGTCGCTGGCATAGGGCGTGAATTGCGTACGTTGGGATTCGATCTGTGCGCGGTGGAATCCTATGCAGCTCTCACAAGCGGCAACCTGCACGACAGGGAAGTTTCTCGGGCGTTGGATCTCCTTGAGCGAAAACCCCCGAGGTCGAAGAACCCCCGCGCATCGGCGTATCGACGCCTCGCAACGAAAGGTTTTAGCGCAAGCGTTGCAGCAGATGCTTCGCGCATGTGGTGGGACGGACAATGCTCGAGGTCGATGGAGTAAGTGCGTCACGGTCGAGACTTTCCCTCAGTGCGCATTCCTGTGGTTCTAGGTGAGAAGCCGAGGATTTGCGTGTGATCCCCTGGTGCGATTAAGCCGGTTTCGGATGAAACCGGCTTTTTTGTCCCAGTGGGCTTTTCGAAATCTTTTCGAACCATTATTATGGAAATGCTTGAGTGCACGTGCGCGGCTGCGCACTGTTTATATGCCACAAACGTATATGAATGTTGCCATACTGAACACGTATGCTCTTGCCCGGTTTTGCCGGGTTTCTTTTTGCCTTTGAACATGAGAAACGTATGACCTGCCTGAACGATTGAAAGGAGAGCACATGAGCGGCATTATCTGGCTCATCATCGGCGCTGTCGTGGGTATTGCTCTTGGTTTCATCGTCACCAAGTACCTTGCAAACGCTTCGACGAAGCGAGCCGCCGAAGAGGCGAAAACTATGGTTGACGACGCCAAGCGCCAAGCCGAAACGCTTCGGAGGGAGGCCTCGGTCGAGGCTAAGGACGAGGCATTGCGCCTGCGTCAGGAAGCGCAAGCCGAAAATAAGGAGCGTATGAAAGAGGTGCGCGCGGCAGAGCAGCGCGTGTCGCAGCGCGAGGAATCGGTCGATCGCCGTATCGACTCCCTCGATTCTCGCGAGCAGTCGCTCGATGCCCGCGAACATCAGATTTCATCCATGCAAGGTCAACTCGATCGTCGCAAGCACGACCTCGACGAGGCCGAACACGAGGTTGGTCGTCGCTTGCAGCAAGTCGCCGGCATGTCGGCCGAAGAGGCCAAGTCGGAGCTTCTCGACACGCTCAAGGACGAAGTCGCCCACGAGTCCGCTGCTATCATCAGGGATTCCGAGGCGCGCACCAAGGCCGAGGCCGACAAGAAGGCGCGCTCCATCTTAAGCCTCGCCATTCAGCGTGTGGCCGCAGACCATACTGCTGAAACAACCGTGTCGGCAATCCATATCCCTTCCGACGATCTCAAGGGACGCATTATTGGTCGCGAAGGCCGCAACATCCGCTCCTTCGAGCAACTGACGGGCACCAACCTGATCATCGACGATACGCCCGAATGCGTCACCATTTCGTGCTTCGACCCGGTTCGTCGTGAAATCGGTCGCGTCACCATGGAGAATCTCATCGCTGACGGCCGCATTCATCCGGCTCGCATCGAGGAGATGTTCGGCAAGGCCGAAAAGCTCGTGAATCAGCGCGTCCAGGAAGCTGGCGAGCAAGCCACGTTCGACACCGGCATTCACGACCTTCATCCCGAGCTCGTTCGCACGCTCGGTCGTCTTCGCTATCGCACATCGTATGGCCAGAACGTGTTGAATCACTCTCTCGAGGTTGCTTATCTGGCAGGCGTGATGGCTTCCGAGCTTGGCCTCGATCCCGTTCAGGCCAAGCGTGCCGGCTTGCTGCATGACCTTGGTAAGGCCGTTGACCACGAGGTCGAGGGCAGCCATGCGGTTATCGGCGCTGATCTTGCGCGCCGCTTCGGCGAGCGTGCGGAAATCGTGCACGCCATCGAGGCTCACCATAATGACGTGGAGCCGAATACGGTTCTCGACGTTCTCATCCAGGCTGCCGACGCGGTTTCCGCGGCGCGACCGGGTGCGCGCAAGGAGACCCTTGACGCGTATGTGAAGCGCCTGGAGAAGCTCGAGGAAATCGCGAACTCCTACAAGGGTGTTGAGCGCACGTACGCTATTCAGGCCGGTCGTGAGGTTCGCGTAATGGTCGAGCCCGATGTCGTCGACGAAGCTCAGACGACGGTGCTTGCACACGACATTGCTCAGCGTATCGAGAATGAGCTGCAGTATCCCGGCCAGGTGAAGGTCGTGGTTATCCGCGAGTCGCGTGCCGTTGGAATTGCCAAATAACGTAGGGTAAAGGTTCTGCATGCCTGATTCTGATTTGGAATCGTTTGTTGAAACCGTATGCGGCGACAGCCATCTTCGGGTCGAAACTGACCTCGGAGATGGCTTCGTCCGTCTTCGGAGCTCGGAGGCGCAGCGTCGTCAAGCGGCGCAGGACATCCGTTGCAGCGAGGATATCGTGATAGAGATGCTGCGCAACGCCCGCGATGCGCATGCGCGCAATATTTTCCTTGCTACAAGTAAGAGCGGGGACATTCGCCGTATTGTCATGATTGACGATGGCGACGGAGTCCCAGATCACCTGCAGCAGACTATCTTCGAGCCGCGCGTCACTTCCAAGCTTGATACGTTTCATATGGACAAGTGGGGAGTGCACGGACGCGGCATGGCTCTCTATTCCATCACCGAAAACGCCGAGAGCGCCTACGTCATCGCTTCGGGGACTCGGCTTGGATCGTCGTTTGTCGTCGAGACGGATACGCGAAAACTTCCCGAAAAAACGGATCAATCTTCGTTTCCGACATTCACCCTCGCTGACGGCGGAACGGTAAACGTCAGGGGTCCGAAGAATATTTTGCGAACCACCTGCGAGTTTGCGATCGAAGCGCGTCAGTCCTGTTCGGTTTTCATCGGCTCTGCAACCGACGTGGCCGCGACCCTGTATCAATACGCCTTATCTAGTGTCTCAGCCATTGAAAGAGCGGGTGTTGCCGACCCGGATACCCTGCCTGTATGCAAGCGGCTCGCGACGTCGCACACTCCGGCCGCATTCGCGGAGATTTCCGCAGCCTTGGGTTTGGAAATGTCCGAGCGCTCCGCACGACGGATTATGGACGGGCAGATAAAGCCCTTAGAACCCCTTCTTTCTCTCATCAGCATCGATGGCGTGACGTCGCCTGAATCGACGGGTGCCACCCCCGCAAGCAACCCTTCAAAGCGCTCCGTCACCCCAACCGATGTACGTGGGTTGCGAATTTCTGCAGATTCGCTCGATGAGCTTGAGCGTGCGGTGAAGGAAGCCTTCAGCCCTTTGGCGCAAGCGCATTTCCTTGACGAGGGCGTCGATCCAATCATCAGCGTCTCGAAAGATAGGATTCGCATCGATATCCCCGTCGTTAAGCTGCGCTAAGGCTATGGAATTCCCGATGTTTCCCCTTGTTGCCGCACAGCGTCCGCAAGTCACGCACTACAATAACTAGCACTAAATCGCACTCGAAACGAATCACGAAAAGGGCAGTTCATGAGCGCACAGGTTCAATCTAGCGAAGCTGGATGCTTGAAGGTTTCCAGCAAGTCGTCTCCCGCTTCCGTTGCCGGCGCCATTGCCGGAATGGTCAAGGACGGCGTGAAGGTTGAGATTCAGGCAGTTGGCGCCGGTGCCGTGAACCAGGCCGTCAAGGCTGTCGCCATCTCGCGAGGCTTTCTTTCGCCCATCGGTATCGAGGTGTCCTGCATCCCTTCTTTTGCCGACATCGTTATCGATGGCGAATACCGTACCGCAATTCGCTTCGCTATCAAACCCGAGGTCATTAGCGGCGATGTGGTCAAGGTTCCTGACGGGAGCCACGCCCTGTAGCAATCCGCGCATCGGTTGCCCATCACAAGAAAATCTCCTAGTAGGAAGTAGTTGCGTCCGTATGCAAACTCCCTTCACTGATATCACTTTCTGCATCCATACCTTTGGTTGCCAGATGAACAAGCACGACTCCGAACGAATTGCCGGCATGCTTGAGGGACTTGGCGGCCTTATGGTTGAAACCGTCGAGGAGGCCGACGTCGTCGTGTTCATGACCTGCTGCGTGCGCGAGGCTGCCGATACGCGCCTGTACGGACAGGTTGCGTCGATGAAGAACATCCCTTTGCGCGTAGGCTCGCCGCTCAAAAAGCGCATCATCGCCGTCGGCGGATGCATCGGACAACGCGACGGGGAAGAGCTTACGCGTAAGCTCCCGCATCTCGATATCGTTTTCGGAACGCATAATCTTGCCAGTTTGCCGCGTCTGCTCGAAGGAGCGCTCGCTGACGGCAAGCATCATGTCGAGGTGCTCGATGCGTCTTCGTCGTTCGCCACTGAGCTTCCAACTTCGCGCGAGCACTCATGGGCCGCATGGTTGCCTATCACCATCGGCTGCAACAACTTCTGTTCATACTGCATTGTGCCGTATGTTCGCGGGCGGGAAAAGTCGCGCCCGTTGGAGGATATTGTTGCTGAAGCGCAGCGCTATGTTAACGCGGGCGTCAAAGAGATAACCCTGCTGGGTCAAAACGTTAACTCCTACGGTCGCGACTTGTACGGGTCTCCTCGTTTTGCGGATATCCTTGAAGCGATTGACGCGACGGGCATTGAGCGCCTTCGGTTCGCGACAAGCCATCCGAAAGACCTTTCGGACGAGGTTATCGAGAAGTTTGGAACCTTGCGTTCTTTGATGCCTGCGCTCCATCTGCCGGTTCAGTCTGGATCGGATGCTGTCCTCAAAGCCATGAACAGGCGCTATACGGCTGATCATTACCGCGAGCTTGTCCGAAAGCTGCGCGCTGTTCGCCCGGATATCGCCCTGTCCACCGACATCATCGTCGGTTTCCCCGGCGAGACGCAAAGCGATTTCGAGGACACTGCGAAACTGGTCGATGAGATTGGTTACCATCAGGTCTTCACGTTTATATATTCCAAACGCGAGGGGACGCCTGCTGCGCGCATGGTTGACGACACGCCGCGGGAAGTTATCCA